>DASZCJ010000339.1:0-2405 GCA_035943155.1 Xanthobacteraceae bacterium
GGAAGACGCCGTGGCGGCGGTACGCAAAACCGGCGTGACGCTCGCGCTCGGCTACAATCGGCGCCTGCATCCGGAAATGCACAAGTTACGCGAGATGATCCGTGGCGGCGATCTCGGTACGATCCTGCACATCGAAGCGACCATGACTTTCCCCAACGTGCTCTTCATCAATCCGAGCCATTGGCGCGCCGATAGGAGCGAAACCCCGTGCGGCGGCCTGATGCCGATGGGCGTGCACGCCATCGATGGCATGATCGATCTTTGTGGGCCCATCGATCACGTCTTCGCGCAGAGTTTCCGCCGCGCCGCGACGATCGACGCCGACGACACGACTTCGATCCTGTTGCGGATGAAGGAAGGAATGTCGGGCTATCTCGGTACCATGACAACAACCGGGCCCGGTTTCAGCTTCCAGGTGTTCGGCTCGAAGGGTTGGCTGCGGCTCGAAGGCGTCACGCACGTCGCCGGCGCCTCCTCGGACGAGCGCCGCACGCGCCTATTCGGCAC
This sequence comes from Xanthobacteraceae bacterium, assembly GCA_035943155.1. GTDB lineage: Bacteria > Pseudomonadota > Alphaproteobacteria > Rhizobiales > Xanthobacteraceae > BOG-931. Next base: position 508 of record DASZCJ010000339.1, read on the forward strand.
CTGTAGGTTCCAGCCGGTGAAAGGCGAAGCCAAGATATGGCAGGCGGAAAGCTTGGACGTTTCCCACGCCGCGCTTGACGCCTTCGCCAAAGCCGCCGCGGGCGGTCCAGCTTTCCCTATCCCTTACGATCAGATGATCCATGGTGTCGCGGTAACTGAAGCAATTGTGCGTTCGGCCGGTTCGGGCAAAGTCGAGCAGGTGATGTAAAGCTAGACCTGGAACAGGATAATCACATGGATCTCGGTAACGGCCTCGGCCACCTGACCTATTCGACGCTCGTGCATCCCGGCGACAATTGGGAGCAGATGTGGGCGAGCCTCAATACTTACGTGCCCCAGGTGAAGGCGCGCATTGCCGGCAATAAGCCGTTCGGCGTGTCGCTGCGGCTCTCCGCCGATTCCGCGCACACGCTGGTCAACAGCAAGGCCGAGCGCGACCGACTAAAGAAATTCCTCAGCGACCATGACATGTATCTCTACACCGTGAACGCGTTTCCGTACGGCGCCTTCAAAGGCACGGTGGTCAAGGAACAGGTTTACGAGCCGGATTGGCGCTCGGAGGAGCGGACCCGCTATACGATGAATGTTGCCGACGTGCTCGCCGACGTCTGTTCAGCGGACATCGCACCGTCGATCCAGAGCGCGCCGCTCGGATTTAAACCGCGCGTGACCGACCAGGCCGTGGTGGCAAGCTTTACGAATCATGTTTTGCGCGTGGTGGCGCACCTGGTCGCGCTTGAAGCGCGCACCGGACGCACGGTGACCTTGGCGCTGGAGCCGGAACCCTATTGTTTTCTCGAAACGACCGACGAGACGGTGGAATATTTCACCAACCATCTCTATTCCGCCGCGGCCGCCGAGACACTGGCGAAGCTGGCGCATATTCCGATCTCGGAAGCGCATGGCGCATTGCGCCGGCATCTCGGTGTCGTGTTCGACATCTGCCATCAGGCCGTGGAATACGAGAACATCGCCGAGAATTTGCAGAAGCTGGTCGACGCCGGCATCCCCATCTTCAAGCTGCAGGAAGCCGCCGCCTTGCATATGCCGCAAGTGACGCAAGCGATCGTCGATACGCTGAGGCGTTACGCCAAGACGATCTATTTGACGCAGACGGTCGAGAAGAAGGACGAGCAGCTCACGCGTTTTCTCAATCTCGAAGACGCCTTTGCGGCGTGGGAGAAGAACCCGGGACCGCGCGAATGGCGCACGCACTTTCACGTGCCGGTGTTTCTCGATGATCTTGGCCCGTTCCGCACAACGCGTTTTGCCATCGAGGAGGCTCTGCGCTTTCATAAGCAGAAGCCGCTGTCGCGCCAGCTTGAGATCGAAACGTATACCTGGGACGTGCTGCCGGACAATCTAAAGACCGGCGATATTGTCGATTATGTCTGCCGCGAGATCGAATGGGTGCGTGGGCAATTGAGTTAGCTTGATTGTTTGCATCCTCCCCCGTGAAAACGGGGGAGGTCCCGCTACCGCGGGGCGGGATGGGCTCGGCGCAAATGGCTGTTCGCAAGGAGACTCACCATGAAAGCCGGATTCATCGGACTTGGCCGTATGGGCCAGGCGATGGCGCGGCGCATGCTCGACGCCGGTCATGATATCGGCGTCTACAACCGCACCGCAGATAAATTAAAGCCGCTGACCGCGCTTGGCGCCAAGGCGGTCGACTCAATCAAAGCGGCGGCAAATTACGGCGACGCAGTCTTCACCATGCTGGCCGACGACGCCGCGGTCATGGACGTCGCGACCAAGCCGGGCGGTATCCTCGAAGTGCTGCCGAGCGGCGGCATCCATATTTGCGCCGGCACGCATAGCGTCGCCTGCATTCAAGCGCTCAAGGCGCGCCACGGCAAAGCCGGACAGATTTTACTGGCGACGCCGATGCTCGGTCG
>DASZCJ010000340.1:0-15835 GCA_035943155.1 Xanthobacteraceae bacterium
GCTCTATACCGGGGACGTTAAACCGGATGGCATCGACCTCAATTTTCTTGCCATCGACAATCCGCGGGAGATTTTCGACCGCATGACCAACCGGCTGGAATTCGACGCCTGTGAAATGTCGAGTTCCGAATATGTCAGCCGCTTCGCGGCAAAGAAACTGCCGTTCGTGGCGTTGCCGGTATTTGCCTCACGCGTATTTCGCCATGGCTTCATCGCGGTGAACCGCCGCTTCGTCAGCACGCCGAACGAGCTCGCCGGCAAGCGCATCGGCGTGCCGCTTTATACCCAGACTGCCGCGATCTTCATCCGTGGCCTGATGCAACATGATCTCGGCATCGACCTTTCCGGGATCGAATGGGTGCAAGGCGCCGTCAACGAGCCGGGCAGCTACGGCCACCCATCGCTGATGCCGCTCCTCAAACCGGTGGACATCACACCGAACAAGACCGGCAGGTCATTGAGCGATCTCCTCGAGGCCGGCGAAATTCATGCCATCATCGGCTCCAATCTGCCGCGCGCGCTTAACCGCCATCCCGATGTCGTTCGGTTGTTTCCGGATTATCGCGCGCGCGAGCAAGACTACTTTCGCCGCACGCAGATTTTCCCGATCATGCATTCGGTCGTCATCCGCAACGATCTCTACGAACGACATCCTTTCGTCGCGACGAGCCTCTACGAGGCTTTCTGCGCCGCCAAGGATTGGGCTTGGCAGAAGATGCGTTATCCCGGCACGCTGCGCTACATGCTGCCGTGGCTGCCGGCCGACACCGAGGAGGTCGATGCGCTGTTTGGCGGCGATTGCTGGCCATACGGCATCGAGCCAAATCGGCCGACGCTCGAGGCACTGGTGACCTATATGGTCGAACAGGGCCTTATCGCCGAGCCGATCTCGATCGAGAAGCTGTTTGCGCCGACTTACGGCTAGGTCGCTTGTTGTCCGCGCGCTGAGGGAAATCGGACACCTAGGTGCGGCCGCCGCGCCTACACCGCCTTCAAATGCGCGTCTTTGCGCTTGTACAGCTGATCGTCGGCATAGCCCATCGCGTCCGGCCTGCCGCGGCCGAGCATCACCTGAAAATAGACCGGCTCCAGCGAATCGTTCTGATAACCGTGGATCACACCTGGGGGACACGCGATGCACTCCCACGGCCCTAACCGGGTCGTGACGCGCCTGCCGCTGTCGTCTTCGAGGAAGACATCGAGCAAGCCCTGCAGCACGAAAAAGCACTCTTCCACTTCATGGGTATGCGGCGCGTTGCCCTGGCCCGGCTCGACATACATGATCGACAGCGTGAAATTGCCGGCCGGAACCACCGTGGCATCATCGTGCTTGCCGGAGCCGCCGGCGCCAATGAAGCGGTGCTGCGCGCGTCTATAACCCTCGATTTTGGCGTCTTCGAACGCCGCCCAGTCCGGCTTCTTGTCTTTGAAACGGCCGACATATTTTTTCATGATCTCTTCAAGTGGAACGCCCTCGAGCTCTTTCGGGCGCGGATGCCGTGCGGCGCTCATGAACGAATACTCCCTGCTTGCGATCTGAAAGTCAGTCTGTTGCCGTGTTCCAGCTTAGAAAATGGGACCGGTCATGGCGTCGCGCAATGCGCGCTCGACCATGACGCCAATCAACGTCTTGCGATAAGCACCGCTGGCGTGAATGTCGTCGGCCGGAGCGACCGCGTCGGCGGCTGCAGCCGCACCGGCGCCGATTGTCGCCTCGGTCATGTCGTGCGCTTCGAGCGCGCGTTCGGCCGCGGCGAGCCGCAGCGGCCGGTCGGCGGCCCCGATAGCGCCGATGCGGACATCACGGAGTTTTTGCTCCACGACATCGAAGCACACCGCTGCCGCCGCCAAAGCGAAATCGCCACGGCGGCGGGCAAATTCGCGGAACCCGAAGCGGCGCTCGCGCGGCCATGCCGGGAAACGAATTTCGGTGATAATCTCGTCCGGCTGTAAAGAAGTCAGCAGCGCCCCCAAGAAGAACTCGGCGGCGGCAATCACGCGCCTGCCTTTCGGCCCGAGCGTGACAATTTCTGCCTCGCAGGTGACGGCAATGCAGGGCAGCTCCGCGGCAGGATCAGCATGCGCCAAGCTGCCGCCGACGGTGCCGCGATTGCGGATCTGATAATGGGCGATGTGCTCGACCCCCGCGATCAGCAGCGGATGCGCTTGGCGCAGCCTCGGGTGCTCAAGAACATCGCGCCAGCGCACCATTGCCCCGAGGGTTAGGCCGCGGTCGCCAATCGTTATGTGCCGCAGCTCATCGAGCCTGCGCAGATCCACCAGCAAGGTCGGCGTGGCAAGCCGAAACGCCAGCATCGGCACTAGACTCTGGCCCCCCGCGATCGGTTTGGCGTCGCCGCCATGCGCTGCGAGAAGCGTAACGGCGTCGGCGACCGTCGCCGGACAGGCATAATCGAAAGCGGAAAGCTTCATGGTTCCACCGCGCCGGCGCAGCCGACCGGAATCGCCGAAATTTCTTGGTTTTTTCGTAGCTCTGGCGCCGAGGCCGGTCAATGACGGGCTGCTATGCGATGCCAAAGGCCTTCGCTTCTGCTAGGTTTTGTGAAACAGCGAGAGCCTGGACGCGACCGCTCCGCTTCAGTGGAGGACATCGATGCTCAAGCGCATGCCGCCCAATTCGAGCAGTGGCAAGAAACCCAACGGCAATGGCAGCAAAAATGTAAAAAAAGCAGCGCGCGTAAAGGAACTGCCGAAAATTACCGTCCAGACCGACACGCGCGATATCCTTGCGCACGCCGCCAAAGAGAAACGCGACGACTATTTCATTGTCGATGTCGATGCGCATGTCACCGAGACTGCTTTTTGGTCGGAAATCATCGATCGCATGGACAGCGACGTGTATCGGCAGATGGCGCGCGCGTTCAAGGATCGCGGCGGCTCGCCGCCCGGGCTCCTCAACGCCACACCAGGATTTCTGCATCAGGATGTTTTCGGGCGCATCCCGCACCAGCAACGGCTCGCCGAGAGCGTGCCAGGTGGACGAACCCACGCCCAGGTGACGCTGGTCCAGCGCGCCATGGATTCGATGGGCATCGACTATATGGTGGTATTCCCGACGCCGATGCTGGTGCTTGGCATGCACCCGCAGGTCGAGACCGAAGTCGTCATCGGCAATGCCTTCAACAAATGGCTGACCGAAGAAATCCTGCCGCAGGATTCGCGCATCAAGGCGATGCTGTACCTGCCGTTCAATCATCCCGAAGCTTGCGTAAAGACGGTGGAGATGTAAGCCGATAATCCGGGGATCATCGGCTACTCCGTCACTTCAACGCGTTTCCGCGCCGTCAATCACGACAGCTATATGCCGCTTTACTCGGCGATCCAGGCGAGTGGAAAGCCGCTCGGCTTCCATTCCGGATTCCATTGGGGCGATCAGTCGATGCAGCAATGCAACCGCTTCATTTCCATGCACTCGATCTCATTCGTATATTACAATCTCATTCATCTCACGAACTGGATCATAAACGGGCTGCCCGAGCGCTTTCCCAGGCTCAATGTGCTGTGGATCGAAAGCGGATTGGCTTGGGTGCCGTTCCTGATGCAGCGGCTCGATTCCGAATACATGATGCGGTCATCGGAAGCGCCGCTGTTGAAGCGGCGGCCGAGCGAATACATCGCCAAAATGTATTTCACCAGCCAGCCGCTCGAACGGTCGAATCTAAAGCTCACCGAGGCGGCATTCGATGCGATCAATGCCGAGACGCAATTGCTGTTTGCTTCGGACTGGCCGCACTGGGACTTCGACCTGCCAAATTCGATCACCAGCCTGCCGTTCCTCAACGAACAGGCCAAGCGCAATATTCTGGGCCTCAATGCAGCGCGGTTATTCAACCTTGAGGTTCCCAAGCACAAGCTCGCCAGGGCGAAACACGCTCCGGCGGGGCGCGTGCCGGTTACCGCCTGAACCAAAATGCCTCCTGCGGCACGGCGAACAACGAACAAACGCGGCGGCAAGCGCCGGCACAAATCATCGCGCTCCGCGATGACGGCCGAATTTTGTGCCGAAGCGCGCGCCGCGCTCAAGCGCGGCACGCCGGATGCTATTTCCGATCGAGCGCTGCAGCGGGTGCTCACCGCGGCGGTGAAAATCTATGCCGCAAAGGTAGAACGCCGCGGCCACGATGTGGCGCCCTTTGCGCCGGGTTCGGTGACGGCAACCGAAACCGTTGTGACCGCGTGCGGCATGATCAGGGCGGCGGATCTCAATATGTTTGACGTGGCAATCTGGTTTCATCGCCCGCCCGGCATTGAGTAATGAATATCGGTGGCGAAGGATGGAGAGAGCGGAGTAGCAGACATGGGAGAAGTTTCAGTTGCCAAGCTGACCGATATTGCCGATGGCGATTACCGGATATTCGCCTTCGACAACATCGAGGTCGGGATCTTTCGCACCGGCAGCAAAGTGCTCGCCTATGAGAATATCTGTCCGCATGCGGGCGGCCCGGTCTGCCAAGGCAAGATTTTCAACCAGGTCGAGGAAATCATCACACCGGAAAAGAAAAGCGCGGGCTTGCGCTTCGGCAAACAGCGCCACATCGTCTGCCCGTGGCACGGCTATGAATTCGATCTTGCGACCGGCTGCCATCCAGGCGACCCGTCGATGCGGCTCACGCCGGTCCCGGTCGCTGTCCGCAATGGACAGATTTACGTCAGCGTTTCCTAACTTATGGTCTGGATCATGGCCCCAATCATGGCCCCAAGCATGGCCCCAATCTGGCCCGGCCGCACCTCTTCGGCTCACTCCGTGGCTCGATTGAACATCGCAGCGTGATCCTTTACTGGTCCGTCGCGACACAAACACAAATCGCTTATCGGCACTGGGATCTATCGACGTCAGGATCAAAGCATGGCCACTGCTCAAAATGAAAAACCTCGTGGGCTACGCGGCGTCATCGCCGCAATTGCCACGGCAGTGGATGCGAAAGGTGAACCCGATTGCGCCCGCTCGATCGCACTCGCTCGTTTTCTTCTCGGCAATGGCTGCGATGGGCTCAACGTCCTGGGCACCACCGGCGAAGCCACCTCCTTCTCGCTCGATCAGCGCCGCCGCGTGATGACCGCCTATGCGGAAAGCGGTCTGCCGCTCGAGCGCATGATGGTGGGCACCGGCGCCGCAGCGCTGGCCGATGCCATTGCCCTGACCCGCCACGCCGCCGAGCTTGGCTTTGCCGGCGCGCTAGTGCTGCCGCCATTCTATTATAAAGGCGTGGCGGACGATGGCCTCGTCGCCGTGATCGATGCCATTCTGGCGGCGACCGCGGCCAAACCCATCGCGGTTTATCTTTACCATTTTCCAGCGCAATCGGGCCTGCCCTGGCACATCGCGCTGATCCGCCGGCTGCTGCAGAATTTCGGCGAGCGAATTGTGGGTCTAAAAGATTCGTCGGGTGATATGGCTTACGCACGCGAAGCCGCCGCAATCGCTCCACGCTTCAACGTGTTTCCCTCCACCGAAGCGGCGCTGCCGGAAGCGCGGTCGGGCCCGTTCGCCGGCTGCATTTCTGCGACGGCGAACCTGAACGCCGATCTATGTGCGCGCGCCTATCGCTCTGGCGATGCTGCTGCTCTCGGCGAGGCGGTCGCGATCCGCAAGCTATTCGACGGCAAACCGCTAGTCCCCGGAATAAAGGCACTGCTCGCGCACATCCATGGCGATCCGCAATGGGGGCGCGTCGAACCGCCCCTATCCGAATTCCCAGCCGCAGACCGGGCGGCCGTGATTGCTGGTTACGAGGCCATGCGGGAGAAACGCGTCGCCTAGTCAGACCCGGCGCCGCCGCCAGCGCCGGCCATGCACGCCGGGCCGCCGCCATTGACGCTGATGCAGCGGCCCCCTATAAGCCCCGCTCTTTCACAATCTGTTGTGTCCAGCACGTATGGCGAATACGAAATCCGCAAAAAAAGCCGCCCGTCAGGCCGCGCGCCGAACCATCATCAACAAGTCCCGGCGCTCCCGCATGCGCTCTGCGATCCGCAAGGTCGAAGAGGCGATCGCCGCGGGTGACCACAGTCGTGCGGTCGGCGCCATGGCGGAAGTTGAGCCGGCTTTGATCCGCGCGGCGCAAAAAGGCATCGTGCATCGTAATTCCGCACGCCGGAAAGTGTCGCGCCTAGCGCACCAGATCGCCAAACTGGAAAAGAAATAGCTCCGGCGCGCGCTTCCGATAGACAACTCCTCTTCGTGTCTTCTTTACGGCAAGCAATCCAAATTGTGGATTGCAATCAATCTGTTGCATTATTGTCACGACGCCGCGGAAAAGTCTTATTGTGCGGCGATTGCGCGATTTGCGCGCGCCAGCGTTAGCGATTCTTGTTTGCTCCGGCGCGCGGTGACGACGGGTACCCTTGCCCCGCGCGCAGAAGAATTCATGCACAATGAAAGGGTTATCGCACATAGCCGGGCGTGGACTTTGAATTTGCCGGATCACATCGCCGGTTTTTTTTATTTGTTGCTTTGCTGCGCTAAATCGCTTTCGTGCGCGTGTCACATATTGCAGAAATGTGAATCGTTAAATCGACTCAATACTTTGCTCGTGCAGAACCGATTTTGCGTGTTCTCAGCTATCGCCGCGCAGTGCGGAAAGTCCAATGTTGACGCGGTTTTTGCGGTTGCGGGTCGCAAATCGCATGCTACCTTCTAACTCCCTTCCGTTCTGAAGGTCTTCAACAATCAGGTAACGGGAACCCATCGAAGAATGGGTGCGGGAGAGGTGTGTTCGATTACTCGAGTTGTGACGTCGCAGCGTATTTGTAGAGCGAAATAGTGCAGCCGCGGTTTGAACCGGGCTGAAAACAAACAGAGCGGGTTTCGGTGCGAGGCGCCGGGCAATGCGCCGGGGTCTCACGGGTCGCCATCGAGTCCGCGAGCGATGATGGAGTGGGGGGCATGACAACGAGAACTGATCGATCGCGAAAAGCGACAACCGTACCTCGGCGTGAAGCTCAGCCTCGGCCTGAAGCTCATTGGCCCGGAGTTTATCAGCCCGGTATCCCGGCAAGCGGCTGAGGCCGGCTGCAGCGGTCGCACCTGCCGTTCAGCGCGCCCCGCCATTTCCCAGCAAGCCAGTTGTGCAGCGTCTTCGCGAAGCCGAGACCGCCTGTTCTGACTTGTTCGCTTAGGTTCCTCCTCGAACGAAAAAAGCATCGATATGACAAGCACCGATCAGGAGCGATGGCGAAGGGTCAAGGATCAGTTACGCACTGAACTCGGCGAGGATGTGTTCAGTAGCTGGTTCGGACGCATGGAGCTCGATGCCGTAGAGAAAGGCTTGGTGCGGCTCTCGGTACCGACCCGCTTTCTGCGCAATTGGATCCAATCGCATTACAGCGAAAAGGTGCTGCTTAAGTGGCAATCAGAAGAGCCCGACGTTACGCGGCTTGAACTGAGCGTTCGCTCTTCGACGATCCGCCTGCCGGCGGCCAAACCGAAAACGCTGGAGCCGTCCTTGCCGGTGCGCGACGGCCGTGAAGCCCCGCTCGATGGCTTAAACGCACGCGCTAGCATTCCCTTCATGAGCGTGCACGAAGCGCTGGGCGGTTCGCCGCTCGACCCGCGGCTGACTTTTGAGACATTCATTGTCGGGCGTTCGAATACGCTCGCCCACGCCGCGGCGAAACAGGTCGCCACCAGCAGGCGCGGTGAGCCGCTGATGTTCAATCCGCTTTACATCCACGCCGCAGTCGGATTGGGCAAGACCCACCTGCTGCAGGCGGTCACGTGGGCGGGTAACGGCGCCGGCGATCGCAAGATGCTCTACCTCACCGCCGAACGCTTCATGTATGGCTTCGTCTCTGCGCTGCGCAGTCAGACCACGCTCGCCTTCAAAGAGGCGGTTCGCGCCATCGACGTCCTTGTCATTGACGATCTGCAGTTTCTCCAGGGCCGTTCGACGCAAGCCGAATTCTGCCACACGCTGAACACCCTGATTGACGCCGGACGTCAGGTTGTGATCGCCAGCGACCGCCCGCCTGCCGATCTTGAGAGCTTGGACGATCGCGTGCGATCGCGACTTGCCGGCGGTTTGGTGGTCGAGATCGGTTCGCTGGGCGAGGAGCTGCGGCTTGAAATTCTCAAGAGCCGGATCGGCGCCGCACGCGCGCATCATCCCGGATTTGAGGTACCGCAGCAGGTTCTCGCGTTCATTGCCAAATCGGTCACCCATAACGGCCGCGACCTCGAGGGCGCAGTCAATCGGCTGTTGGCCCATAGCAAGCTCAGTGGCCAGCCGGTCACGATTGAAATGGCCGAACGGGAAATGCGCGACCTCATCCGACCGGCCGAGCCGAAACGAGTGAGGATCGAGGACATTCAGCGCATTGTCGCGCGCCAGTACAATGTCAGCCGGGCTGATTTGCTATCGTCGCGGCGGACAGCCAACGTCGTGCGGCCGCGGCAAGTGGCAATGTATCTGGCGAAGGTCCTCACGCTGCGCTCGTTGCCTGAGATCGGTCGCCGGTTCGGGGGACGCGACCATACGACCGTGCTCCATGCAGTACGAAAAATCGAGAATTTGGCCGGGAACGACAGCGCATTCGCCGAGGAGATCGAGGCGCTCAAGCGTCAGCTGCAGGATTGACGCCGCCGACTGATCGCTCGAATCCAGCAAGTACCTGTAAAAAGGCATGGAAAAGCCCGCGGCGGCGGCCGGGCTGGGCTTGCCGAAACCTTCTTATCAGGCCACCCTTGTTGTCTGCGTTTCGGCTTTCTTCATGGATTTCACAATGAAAGTCACCGTAGAGCGTTCTGAATTGTTGAAGTCTTTGGGCCACGTCCATCGCGTGGTCGAACGCCGCAACACGATTCCGATTCTCGCCAATGTGCTCTTGCACGGCGACCGTTCCAAGCTTTCGTTGAAAGCCACCGATCTCGATATTGAAGTGACCGACACGATCGCCGCCGAGGTCGCCCCGGGCGGATCAACCACCGTGCCGGCGCACATGTTCTTTGACATCGTGCGCAAGCTGCCTGAAGGCGCGCAGATCATTCTGGAATCGTCCGGCGATCGCGCCGCATTGGCGATCCGCGCCGGCCGCTCGCGTTTCACGCTGCAGACGCTGCCTGAGAGCGATTTTCCCGATCTCGCCGCGGGCGAAATGAGCCATAAGTTTGCGCTCAAAGCCGGCGAGCTCAAGCGCCTCATCGACAAGACGCAGTTTGCCATCTCGACCGAAGAGACGCGCTATTACCTCAACGGAATCTATTTGCATGCCGCGGGCGCGGCCAAAGCGCAGACCCTTCGTGCTGTCGCGACCGACGGCCACCGTCTGGCCCAGATGGAGCTTGAGCTGCCGAAAGGCGCCGCCGGCATGCCGGGGATCATCGTGCCGCGCAAGACGGTCGGTGAGGTGCACCGGCTGATCGAAGACCCCGAGGCCGAAGTGGCAATGGAATTGTCGCCAGGCAAAATCCGCTTCACCATCGGCCAGACCGTGCTGACCTCGAAGTTGATCGACGGCACGTTTCCGGATTACGCGCGCGTGATCCCGGTCAACAACGACAAGGAATTGGTCGTCGACAAGAAAGAGTTCGAGGCGGCGGTGGATCGGGTTTCCACGGTATCGAGCGAACGTGGCCGCGCCGTCAAATTGTCGATCAATGCCGGGCGTCTGTTGCTGTCGGTCACCAATCCGGATTCCGGCAGCGCCAACGAGGAACTCGAGGTGGAATACGCGGCCGATCCCATCGATATCGGGTTCAATTCGCGTTATCTTCTCGATATCGCAGCGCAGATCGAAAGCGAAGCCGCGGTGTTAAAGCTTGCCGATCCGGGGTCGCCGACCCTAATCCAGGACAAGGATCAACGTGGCTCCCTCTACGTCCTGATGCCCATGAGGGTTTGACATAGAGTTTGACGCAGAGTTTGACAGGGATCGGTGATCGGTAATCAGGTATTGGGGTCACCACCCCTGATTCAAATTTCGTTCCCTGATGCCCGCATCGATCCGCCGCCTAAACCTGCACAATTTTCGCAACTACCATGCGGCCTCGCTTGACGCCGATGCGCCGACGATTGTGCTGGTGGGGCCCAATGGGGCTGGCAAGACCAATTTAATTGAAGCCATTTCGTTTCTTGCGCCCGGGCGCGGTCTGCGCCGGGCCACTCTCAATGAAGTCGCCTTCAGCGAGGGCGACGGCTCCTGGGCCGTCGCTGCCGAAATCGAGGGCGCGCTGGGATTGGCGACGCTCGGCACCGGCATAGACGGACGCGCGGCCGATGATGAGGCCGCAATCCAACGCCGATGCCGGATCGATCGCGAGCCGGCGCCATCGGCGGCGGCCTTCGCCGATCATTTGCGGGTCGTATGGCTGGTGCCGGCAATGGACACGCTGTTTGCCGGCGCGCCATCGGAGCGCCGGCGTTTTCTTGACCGTCTCGCACTCGCGGTCGATGCCGAGCATACCAGCCGCGTCAACGCCCTCGAACGCTCGCTGCGCTCGCGCAACCGGCTTTTGGAAGATGCGCGCACCGATAGCCACTGGCTCGATGCCGTCGAACACGAGACCGCGGAGCTTGCAGTTGCGGTGGCGGGACTGCGCGTCGAAACGGTTCGCCGCCTCGACGGTGTGCTCGCCAAGCGTAAAGACTCGCCGTTCCCGCCCGTCGAAATTGCAATCGAGGGCTGGCTCGAGACGCTCGTCCCGCAAAACCCCGCGGCCGAAATTGAAGAGCGTTACCGAGCGGTGTTGCGCGATAATCGCAGCCGCGATGCAGCGGCCGGCCGCACGCTCGATGGACCGCATCTGACCGACCTCACAGTGATCTACGCGGCAAAGAGCGTCCCCGCTGCAGACGCCTCGACCGGAGAACAGAAAGCGCTTTTGATCGGGCTTGTGCTGGCGCACGCTCGATTACTACGTGAGATGACCGGCGCCGCACCCGTCCTTTTGCTCGATGAGGTTCTCGCGCATCTTGATCCTGCGCGCCGCACTGCGCTGTACGGCGAACTCACCGAGCTTGGAGCGCAAGCGTGGATGACCGGCGCCGATCCGGCGGTGTTTCGTGAAGTGCAATCGCCCGCCGAAATTGTCGAAGTCAGGTGCGGAACACTCGTTCGCCAGCCGTAGTCGCATTGCTGACAGAGCTTGTTCCAAGCCACCTGCTCCACTCACTATTTGGAACAAGACCGCGCGCCGGTTCTTAACCCCGAGGACCAAGAAACGTCGGGTACGGAACAGAGACGCCATAATGCCCGAATCGCCTGCGGATGCGATCATACGGAACTTGATTGAGTCGCTTGAGCGGCTGCGGCGGGATTTGGATCGAATGGAACTCTGGACTGCGGCGCTCGATCGCTTTCAGCATCCAGTCCCCGAGTATAGGCCGGGCGACCAGCATCTATTGGGACAGCACTCCAATAGCAGTCCGCGGCGACCGCGCGCTTAATCGCTTCATGTGAGGGTTCATCACCAGCGGGTAAAGCTTGCCTGCGCCGTAAACGGCGCACGAGGCGGGGCTAATTTGCGGCTAAAAAGAGCGCCAGTTCGGCGCCCCGCAAAACCTTGAAAAATCGCGTTCTAACAATATCTTAGTTGTGCTCCTTTTGTCCTGTACGGATCGCCTTTTTGGTGTACAAGATTCGGCGATTCACCCATAATTTTTTGCCACTGATTCGAAAGCCGTCGAAAGCTCAGACTTCGAAAGTCCCACATGGCCGAACCCGTTCGCAAGCCAGTTCCACCACCTTCCGATTACGATGCAGAATCGATCAAGGTGCTCAAGGGGCTCGATGCCGTTCGCAAACGGCCCGGAATGTATATCGGCGACACTGATGATGGCTCCGGCCTTCATCACATGGTCTATGAGGTGGTCGACAACGCGATCGACGAAGCGCTCGCCGGTTTCGCCAAAGAAGTAACGGCCATACTCAATCCCGACGGTTCCTGCACCGTCCGTGACGACGGCCGCGGCATTCCAACCGACATCCACAAAGGTGAAGGCGTCTCGGCCGCCGAGGTCATTATGACGCAGCTTCACGCCGGCGGAAAATTTGACCAGAACTCTTACAAAGTTTCAGGCGGGTTGCACGGCGTCGGCGTGTCGGTCGTCAATGCATTGTCGAGCTGGCTGCGCTTAAGGATCTGGCGCGACGGTCAGGAGCACTTCATGGAGTTTCGCGACGGCGAGGCGGTCGCACCGCTCGCCGTCGTCGGTGCCGCGCGCGACAAGCGTGGCACCGAGGTGACGTTTCTGCCATCCAAAAAAACCTTCAGCATGACCGAATTCGATTTCGCGACGCTGGAACACCGGCTTCGCGAACTCGCCTTCCTCAATTCCGGCGTGACCATTTTGCTTTCCGACATGCGCCACGCTGTCGAGAAACGCGAACAGATGCGTTACGAAGGCGGGGTCGAGGCATTCGTCAAATATCTCGACCGCAATAAAACGCCGCTGGTGCCGCAGCCGATCGTCATCAAGGCTGAGCGCGACGGCGTCGCCGTCGAATGCGCGCTGTGGTGGAACGACGGCTATCATGAAAACGTGCTCTGTTTTACCAACAATATTCCGCAGCGCGACGGCGGCACCCATCTTGCCGGTTTCCGCGGCGCGCTTACGCGCCAAGTAACCGGCTATGCCGAATCCGCCGGCGTTGCACGTAAGGAAAAGGTTGCATTAACCGGCGACGACTGTCGCGAAGGATTGACGGCCGTACTGTCGGTCAAAGTGGCAGACCCAAAATTTTCTTCCCAGACTAAGGACAAGCTCGTGTCCTCGGAGGTCCGGCCCTCGGTCGAGGGTATCGTCAACGATATGCTCAATGCCTGGTTCGAGGAGCATCCGTCCGAGGCCAAGACTATTGTCGGCAAAGTCATCCAGGCCGCCGCGGCGCGCGAAGCGGCGCGCAAGGCCCGCGAAATGACGCGCAAGAGCGCTCTTGGCGTTACTTCGCTGCCGGGAAAGCTCGCCGACTGTCAGGAGCGCGATCCGGCGAAATCGGAATTGTTTATCGTCGAGGGCGATTCCGCCGGCGGCAGCGCCAAACAAGGCCGCAATCGCGAATTTCAGGCGGTGTTGCCGCTGCGCGGCAAGATTCTCAATGTCGAGCGGGCGCGCATGGACAAGATGCTGTCGTCCGAACAGATCGGCACGCTCATTACGGCGCTCGGCACCGGCATTGGTACCGACGAGTTTTCCGTCGACAAGCTGCGCTACCACAAAATCATCATTATGACGGACGCCGACGTTGACGGCGCCCATATTCGCACGCTGCTTTTGACGTTTTTTTATCGGCAGATGCGCGAGATCATCGATCGTGGCCATCTCTACATTGCGCAGCCCCCACTCTATAAGGTGGCCCGCGGTAAGTCCGAGCAATATCTTAAGGACGAGCACGCACTCGAAGACTATCTGATCGATGCTGGTCTCGAAGAGACGGTGCTGCGTCTATCGTCCGGGGAAGTGCGCGCCGGCAATGATCTGCGCCGGCTAGTGGAGGAAGCGCGCACCATCCGCAATCTGCTGCGCGGCCTGCACAGCCGCTACAATCGCCAAGTCATCGAGCAAGCCGCCATTGCCGGCGTGCTGCGCTCCCAGGTCACAGGCGATCCGATAAGAGCGGCGGCGGCAGCCGAGTATATTGCCCGGCGGCTTGACGCACTCACTGAAGCTGCCGAGCGTGGATGGCACGGCCAATTCAGCGAGGCTGGCTTCCGGTTCGAGCGTACGTTGCGCGGCGTCAAGGAAGTCGCCGTGATCGATCAGGCGCTCCTCGGTTCTGCCGATGCGCGCAAGCTCGACGAATTTGCCCCCTCGCTGCAGCAGATCTACCCGCGGCCAACGCCGCCGGCGATGCTGCGGCGAAAAGACGAGGAGGTTTCCATTCACGGCCCGGTCGGCCTGTTCGAGGCGGTGATGAGCGCCGGCCGTAAGGGGGCAACGCTGCAGCGCTACAAAGGCCTCGGCGAGATGAATGCGGAGCAATTGTGGGAAACGACGCTCGACATCAATGCGCGCTCGCTGCTTTGCGTCAACGTCAAGGAAATCGACGAGGCCAACACAATCTTCGACGAGTTGATGGGCGATAAGGTGGAGCCGCGACGTGAGTTCATCGAACAGCACGCTCTCACCGCCAGCGTCGATGTCTGAGGCTGCTGCTGTCGGATTGCCGCGCAGCGACAAAACCGGGATTGCATACCCGCTGAGCCTCGCTGGGATTGCGGGCTCCCGTCGTCGCTAGGCGCCGCTACCATGCAAGTTCAATGCCCCGGCAGCACCAACACTTTTGGATTCGCCGGCAGCGTGGCCTTCGACACCACCACCGAAGGGATTTCCGCCGTTTCGACGTCCCAGAGCTTGCGCGCGCGGTCGAGAAATCGATCGAGCGTGTACTGGCCGAAAAAGTGCGCGGGGATCATAAGCGGCGCTTTCAACACGGTCAGCACTTCCATCATGCCATCGAGATCGAGGCTATAGCTACCGTCAACCAGAGGCATAACCACGTCGATGCGGCCGATTTCATTAAGCTGCTGCTGCGTCAAGGTGTGATGCAGATGACCAAGATGCGCGATGCAAAGATTGGCAACCTCAAAAATGAAGATCGAATTGCCGTAGCGCTCGGCATCGCTGCTGCCATAGAAGCTACGGATATTTGTCGGGACGTTGCGCACCCGCACGTCACGATGTTTTAGGTCCCATTTGGCCGGTACCCCGGGACGCTCGCCCCAGCCGTGCAACACGTATTTGATCGCCGGGTCGGGATGGTCGGTATAATGCGTGTTGTGCGCATGATTCATCGTGACGATGTCCGGTACCAACGGCGGCTTTACATAATCATTGTAATCGGTCGCAATCCGCACCAGCTGCGGGCTCTCGATCAGAAAGGTCGCGTGACCGACAAAAGTTAGACGCACCTGATCGGAATTCAGCGCAGCCAAGCGCATCGCGGCCGGCATTGGCGCCGGCCTGTTGGCGACAAGACCTGGACAGGCCTGCATCATTTCCGGCTTTACCGGCGGCGCCACTGGCTGCGCGACAGCGAGCGCGGATACCGCCGAGCACGCAAGCGCCGCCAAAATGAGCCGGCCAATGCTGCGCAACATGTTCATGGTCAATGCATCCCGCGGGCAAGACCATGCAGGATAGCAAATGGCGTGGCGGAAAGGCGGGCCGGCGCCGCGGCAGCCGCGATTTATATTCGCGACAAGATTGAAATCTTATCAGCGCCGAATCTTATCAGCGCGCCGATGTGATGGTGCCGCGCGCCGTTAGCACCACCCAATGGCCGTCCTGGCGCTTGATCGTATCGACGCGGCCAATGCCGGGAAGGACACTGCCGGCGGCAACAGCAAACAGGCCGCCATAGCGGCTCTCGACCAAGGCACGGCCATTTCGCACGTCATGGACGATCCAGTCCGGCAAAACGCGGTCGCTCAGTTTTGGCGGTTCGGCGGCGGTTGCAAGCACCGCAGGAACAGCCGGCGGAACGACCGGCAGCGAAGCGGTCGTCTCGGCAGCGACGATGCTGCGTTGGTCGAGGCGATCCAGTCGATCAGCAATCTTGGCGTATTGGCTCGTCGTGTTGCGGGCGGTGTTCTCGAGGCTCGATTTGAGTGCGGCCACCTGGGCTAGCTCAAGCTTGATCTCGCGCATGGCTGCGATCGTGTTCTCAATTCCGCTCGCTGGCGGCGGGACCGGGGCCGGCGGCGGATAGATCAGCCGAACCAATCCCGAACCGGAAACCGAACCCACGAATGATCCAAATCCCGCGGCGAAAGCGACGCTCGCGGCAAGCATCATAAAGCGCTTGGAGCGGGCTCGTGCCGCGGGAGCGCCAGTCGCCTCCGCCGATTGGCCGGCCGCTTTGTCCTCGACCTGAT
>DASZCJ010000341.1:0-1804 GCA_035943155.1 Xanthobacteraceae bacterium
GGGCTATGTCTACGACACCGCCGCCCAGGCCGAGGCGCGCTTTAAGGGCGATGATCCGGGCTATCAATATTCGCGCTTCGCCAATCCGACGGTCGATATGTTCGAGCGGCGTATGGCGGCGTTTGAGGGCGCCGAGGCGGCCCGCGCTACCGCGACCGGCATGGCGGCCGTAACGCTGTCGCTGGTCGGCCAGCTCAAAGCCGGCGATCACGTCGTTGCGTCGAAAGCGATGTTCGGGTCGTGCCGCTATGTCGTCGAGAATTATCTACCGCGGTTCGGCGTCGCCTCGACACTGGTCGACGGCTGCAATCTCGACGCCTGGCGCGCGGCGGTGCGGCCGAACACCAAAACCTTCTTCCTGGAATCGCCGACTAATCCGGCGCTCGAAGTGATCGACATTGCCGCCGTGGCCGACATCGCGCATGGCGCGGGCTCGACGCTCGTCGTCGACAATGTGTTCGCGACGCCGCTGTTTCAAAGCCCGCTGGCACTCGGCGCCGATTGCGTTGTGTACTCGGCCACCAAGCATATCGACGGCCAAGGCCGCTGCCTCGGTGGCGTTATTCTCGCTTCGCAGAAATTCATCATGGACAAAATCCATATTCTTATCCGGCAAACCGGCCCGTCGATGTCGCCGTTTAACGCCTGGGTCCTGCTCAAAGGGCTTGAGACGCTCGCTGTGCGCGTGCGGCGGCAGACCGACAGCGCGGCAACGCTTGCGGTTGCGATCGCCGGACATCCGAAAATTTCGCGGCTCATCTATCCGGGCCGGCCGGATCATCCACAGGCCGCGATTGTGCAGAAGCAGATGCGCGGCGGCTCGACGCTGGTTGCTTTTGAAATCAAAGGCGGCAAGCGCGGCGCGTTTCGTTTTCAGGATGCGCTCAAGCTCATTCGCATCAGCAACAATCTCGGTGACGCGAAAAGCTTGATCACGCACCCGGCGACGACGACGCACCAGCGGCTCACGTCGGCACAACGCGCCGAGCTCGGCATCAGCGACGGATTGGTGCGCGTGTCGGCCGGGCTCGAACATCCCGACGATATTGTCGATGACGTGCTTGCGGCTCTGGACGCGGTATGACGCGCCCCTAAAACGAACTGCCGATACGGCTTAAGACTATCGCTTTACGGCAGTTCCGGCTGCGCGGAAATCATGGCGGGATGAACCGCGGCGGCGGCGACCGGCCGCGTCGCGGCCTCGGCAATGGCATTGCCAAGCAGCTTGGCAATGCAAGCATAGCTCCAGTCGTTCATGTGCAGATGGTCCGGCGAAACGAAAGCATCGAATGAAAGATGCTGCGCGTCGTGCCAGTTGCGCATCACGGCGAAACGCTGGAATAGGTCGACATCTTCCTGCTTTGCCGCGAGTGCGATCTGCTCGAGCATGCCTTGTGTTTCCGACTTGGCAAGCACCGCCGGCGCGAATTGCGGGTCGATGAGGACCACGTCGGCGCCGGCCGCCTTGAGTTGCTCGATGCCGTCGTGCAGTTGCACCGAATGCGGGCTAAGCGGATGGTCGCGCAACACCGAATTGGTGCCGATCTGCCACAGCACGAGTTGCGGATGCGCCGCGATCACGTCGGCTGCGAACCGCGCCATCATGTTTGTCGTCTCTTCGCCGTTGACGCCGCGATTAAGCACCGTGATGCCACGGCCGGGAAACCGCGCCCGCAGTTCAACGCCGAGGCGACTAGGATAAGTCGCGTCGGGTGAACTCGCGCCGGCGCCGGCAGTTGATGACGAACCGATCGCGACGAGCGTGAGCGGCTGGCCATTGGCTAGGCGCCGCATGGTATGGAGC
>DASZCJ010000342.1:0-1930 GCA_035943155.1 Xanthobacteraceae bacterium
CCCCTGCCCTCGTCACTTGGACATTGCTGCCGAACACATTACTTTCCTGCCATGGCCAAAGCTGCCAAGAGCGCCGGCGCGACAACTAACCATCGCTTGAGCAAGCGCGATTTTGCGCGCATCGCCCGGGCGCCGGCCGAGCCGCGCCGTTTCGACATTCTCAAGGCCATCGGCAGCCAAGATAAGCCAACGCCGTGTGCCGCGCTGCTCAAGGCGCAGAACATCAGCCCGGCGACCATGTCGCATCATCTTAAGGAGCTCGAGAGCGCAGGCCTGATCGATGTAGTCCGCGCTGGGCGATGCGCCAATCTCAGCCTGCGCCGGTCGGTGCTGCGCGCCTATCTCGGCCGACTCGGCAAAATCTAAGCTCGGCCAGAGAGTTGTCCTCCCCCTTGCGGATTGCCGCGCGGCACCATAGTTCGATACTTATCATATGGTTCGACGATAATCGAATTGTCGAACTGTCGCCAAAATACAATCCGCAAGGAGAAAGAACAACAACGATGAGCGACCTCAAAGGGAAAGTCGCGGTGGTCACGGGCGCCTCCAAAGGCATCGGCGCCGCGACCGCCAAAGCCTTGGCGGCGGCAGGCGCCGCCGTGGTGGTGAATTATGCGTCTGACCAGAAGGGCGCCGACAGTGTTGTGGCCGCGATCACGGCCAAAGGCGGCAAGGCCGTCGCAGTGATGGCCGACGTCGCCAAGCCGGCAGACGTGCGCCACCTGTTCGAGGAGGCAAAGGACACGTTCGACCGGATCGACATTTTGGTCAACAACGCCGGCGTCTATCAATTCCAGCCGATCGAAGAGATCACCGAGGACGACTTTCATCGTCTCTTCAACACCAATGTGCTCGGCACCCTGCTCACGACCAAGGAGGCCGCCAAGCATTTCGGCCCAAACGGCGGCAGCGTGATCAATATCAGCTCGGTCGCGAGCGAGACGGCAACGCCCACGGCATCGGTCTATTCGGCGAGCAAGGGCGCGGTCGACACGCTCTCGCGCGTGCTCGCCGCCGAATTGGGACCGCGCAAGATCCGCGTCAATGTCATCGCGCCAGGCGGCGTCGAGACCGAAGGGACGCACGCCGCGGGCGTCATCGGCAGCGACTTCGAGAAATCCATGATTTCCAAGACGGCGCTCGGCCGCCTCGGGCAACCGGACGATATCGCGCGGGTCGCGGTGTTTCTCGCCTCCGACGATTCCGGCTGGCTCACGGGCGAGCGGGTCGTGGCCTCCGGCGGCTATTTCTAACTCTGCTGGCCGCTGAATTACGCCGCTCATTTCAGCTTAAGCGGGAATCCAGCCAAATTTCAAAGCCTGGGTACGAGCGGAAAAACTGCGGGATTACTCCTCCTCCTTCGGCGCCGGGATGCGCATTTCGTGAAAGCGTTGCGCGTGCATCACGTAGGCCTCGCGCACCAGAATGTGGGTCGCGACCTCGTTCTCGGTGCGGCCGAGCTTGCCAAGGGTTGCCAATAGAGCCAGGTAATTGAACGTCTCGATCGGCAAGGTCAGGCTCAAAGCCCGTGCCTCCGAACGGTTTTCCGGTCGCGCCATGGTCCAAACGCCTCATATTATAATTCGATTATAATGGCATTTTAACTCTTGGCAGGCGAGTCGAATCGTGCAACGTTTGGGTTCGGCGAGGGCTCTCGCTCAACAATCTAGAAGCGGCCCCCGATTTTTGTGCGGCGTACGGGCGTCACTCCAACAGCGGGCTTAGCGATCCTTGAGGCGGGATGCGGCTCGGTGAACGGCGAAGCTTTGTGAGCGTGATCCTTGGAAAACGGGGCTCATCTTTCCGGATCATGCTCTAGCGCCCGCACCGATTTTCGCTTCGAGGTTTTGTCGTCGTCTCGCGGTTGCCGGTTGTGCGCGGCCATTGCCCTGTCGGCGGCCCAGATCGGCCGCGGCAACAGCGAGGCCAT
>DASZCJ010000343.1:0-20488 GCA_035943155.1 Xanthobacteraceae bacterium
ACCGAGCGCCTTGCTGCAGGGATAAACTCGATCGTGACAGTCTCTACCAAGCTCGATCTCGGCGACTACCTGCCCTATCTGACGAACCGCGTCGGCACGATCGTCGCCGAGCAATTCGGCGCGGACGCCCTCGCCGAGCATGGCCTGAGCATCGCGATGTGGCGCGTCATGGCGGTGCTCGCATCGCATGGCAGCCAGCGGCAGATCGATTTGGCCGATCTGACCAGTATCGAAGTCTCGACCTTGTCGCGGCTGGTCACGCGTCTCACCCGCAACGGGCTGGTCACGCGCACGCGTTCGCTTAATAGCAATCGCGAGGTCGCGGTGAAGCTGTCGCCGAAGGGCCATTCGCTTGTCAGCCATCTGATCCCGATCGCGCTCGATTATCAGGCCGTGGCGATTGCCGGATTGTCGAGCAAAGAGATCGCGGTACTAAAGCGTTGTTTGCGCCGCATGTACGACAACATGTGCGGCAATAGGAAAGATCGCGCCGCCGTGTCCGATAAGCGCCGCGCGAGCGGCCCACCGGCTGCTTCGCGTTCATTGCCGCGGCAACGGAAATCCAAATCGTCTTGACCAAGTCATTGTAACGAAGTCGACCTGACGGCTCGGAACTTCGCTGCTCGGAACTTGGCTGCCATCCACCCGTTAAAATCGAGGGTGAGATGCCCGCAGCAAATTATTCGCTCGAAGATCATGAACCGGACATTGCGCAATTTGCATCAAACCACCGTCGCGATCACCGGCGCGTCGGCCGGCATTGGTCGCGCGGTGGCGCTACGTTTCGCCCGCGCCGGCGCCAGGCTCGCGCTGATTGCGCGTGACCCGGCAGCGCTCGAGGAGGTCAAGCGGGAGGCGGAAAAACTTGGCGCGTCGGCCGCGCTGGCGATACCGGCCGACGTTGCCGACGCCAAAGCGGTGTTCGACGCCGCCGATAAGATCGTCGCGGAGTGCGGCGCCATCGATGTCTGGATCAACGACGCGATGGTGACGGTGTTCGCACCGGTCTGGGGCATCAGCGCGGACGAGTTTCCCCGGGTGACGGAGGTGACCTATCTCGGCATGGTGCACGGAACGATGGCGGCGCTTCGCCACATGCGGGAACGCAACCGGGGCACCATCGTTCAAATCGGCTCGGCTTTGGCCTATCGCGGCATCCCGCTGCAGGCCGCCTATTGCGGCGCCAAGCACGCATTGCGCGGCTTCACCGATACGCTGCGCACCGAGCTGCGCCACGACAACAGCGCCGTCGCCGTCACCATCGTCGAATTGCCGGCGGTGAACACGCCGCAATTCGACTGGGCGCGCACCCGTATGCCGCGGAAGCCGCGCCCCGTGCCGCCCGTGGTGCAACCCGAGGCCGTTGCCGAGATCATCTTCCGCGCTGCGCTTGATCCAAAGCGCGAATACTGGCTTGGCTTAAGTACGCTCAAGGCGATCCTCGGCAATATGGTGTTACCGGCTTTTCTCGACCGTTACCTCGCCAAAAATGCCTACGAGGCGCAGGAGATGCCGGCTGCGGTTTCGCCGGAACGAAAAGACAATCTCATGGCGCCGGTTGCCGAACTGCACCGCACCCACGGCAGCTTCGATGCCGGAGCGGCGAACCGCGTCATGTCGATTCCCGGCCGCGCCGCGCGTCTTATTCCCGTTGTGGCAAGCGCGCTGACCGGGCTCGTGATCGGCCTTCTCGTCAGCGGACTGTCACGTCGGGCTTGAACTTTTTGCGGACGCGCCGAACAAGCGTGGGTTATGCCGCCACGCTGTGCGCAGGGGGCTGCGTCGGCTCATGCCGCTTATGCCGGACCTGCGAAGTCAGATAGTGCGCCGTATTGACTAGCGCGACATGCGACAGCGCTTGCGGAAAATTACCGATCAGCCGCTTGTTCTCGACATCGTACTCCTCGGACAGCAGCCCGACATCGTTGCGCAATGACAACAGCCGCTCGAACAAAGCGCGCGCCTCATCGCGCCGACCGAGCAAAACCAGATTGTCGGCAAGCCAGAAACTGCACGGCAGAAATACGCCTTCGCCCGGCGGCAGGCCGTCGATGCCGGCCTCGCTGTCATAGCGCCTGACCAGCCCGTCGACGACGAGATGCCGCTGAATGGCTTCGACCGTAGACTTAACCCGCGGATCCTGCGGCGGCAGAAATCCGACGAGCGGAATCAATAACGCGCTGGCGTCGAGATGTTTGGCGCCATAGCTCTGTACGAAGGCGCCGAGCGCGGGATCGAAGCCGAAGCGGCAGACGTCGTCATGGATGGCGCGGCGCAGCTTGCGCCATCGCTCCACCCCTCCATCTTGAATTGCTCGACCGTCTTGACCGCGCGGTCGAAGGCGACCCAGGCCACCACCTTGGAATTGGTGAAACGTTGCCGATCGCCGCGCACTTCCCAGATGCCGTGGTCCGGCTCCTCCCAGATTTTTTCCAGGTGATCGAGCAAGCCGCGTTGCAATTGCCAGCCATCGGCGCTCGGGCCGAGCTTGCCATGCCGGCCGTGATGAATGGCGTCCATGACTTCGCCATAGACGTCGATTTGGACCTGTTCGGCAGCGGCATTGCCGACGCGCACCGGCTTTGCACCCTGGTACCCGTCGAGCCAAGGCACTTCCCATTCCGGCAGCCGATGCTCGCCGGTGACCGCATACATGATCTGCACGCGATCCGGCGCGCCGGGGACGGCGCGCAACAGCCATTCCCGCCAGGCGCGCGCGTCCTCGTAATAGCCGGCATTCATCAGCGCGATCAGCGTGAAGGTCGCGTCGCGCAGCCAGCAGAACCGGTAATCCCAATTGCGCTTGCCGCCCAGGCGCTCGGGCAATGAGGTGGTTGGCGAGGCGACGATGCCGCCGGTCGGAAAATGCGTGAGCGCCTTGAGCGTGATCAGCGAGCGCAGCGTCGCTTGCGACCATGGCGAGGACGATCTCGCGCGACCTGCCCAGTCGCACCAGAAAGTCTCGGTTTCGCGCAAGGCTTCCGCGACGTCGAGCGATCCCGGTAGACCCATATAGGACGGACCGTGGGTCAGCACGAATGGCACCGTCTCGCCGGCCGCTACGGTAAAATCGCCGACCGTGGTCAGATCTTTGCCGCGCAGCTGGACTGGCGTGCGCAGCACGATCATGTCGGGGCCCGAGATGGCGCGCCAGGCGCCGCCTTCGGGATTGGTCACCCATGGCACGAGCGAACCGTAATCGAAGCGCACGATCAGTTCGGTGTGGAAAGCGACACTGCCGCGCCGCCCGCGCGCCAACCGCACCACATCGGAATTCTTGCCGCGCGGCGGCATGAATTCAACCAAAGTCGCCGCGCCGTCGGCGGTTTCGATCTCGGTTTCGAGGATCAGCGTTCGATCGCGATAGCGGCGCGAGACGTGCGCTTTGCCATCGAAGGCGGCTAACAGCCAGCGGCCGTTGTCGCGTGAGCCAAGCAAAGCGGCGAAACAGGCGCCGCTGTCGAAACGCGGCCAGCACAGCCAATCGATCGAGCCGTCGCGGCCGACCAATGCTGCGGTCTCACAATCTCCGATCAGGGCGTAATCTTCTAAATTCGCTGCCATTAAATGAAAGGCGCCGAGATGCGGTCCCGTATTTCGGGCCAACCTCTGGAAAAACGCCGCCCCGGGTTCGCGTGTTCCCGTCCCGCGGCGCTGCAAGCCGCGACATGTATGCAATGCCCGCTTTTCTTTAGCCGCCGGGTGCCATAGTTTGCGTTTCGGCGCTGGGGCGCCGTGACAAAAGACATACGAGATTCCGGGGGAAGCGATGGCCGGCGAGGCGGAAGTTCAAGTTTCGCATTTTTTGGACCAGCACGGAGTTGGCTCGTTTCAGGTCAAGCTGATTTTCTGGTCGATCCTGATCGCGCTCATCGACGGCTATGACATCGGCGCGATTGCCTTTGCCGCGCCGCATCTGATCGCCGCCTGGCATGTGCCGCCCAAGGCGCTCGGTCTCGTGCTCAGCGCCAGCAATATCGGCGTGCTGTTCGGCTCCCAGATCTTCGGCTGGGTCGGCGACAATTACGGCCGCAAGACCGCGTTGATCGCAACAAACTTATTGTTCGGCGTGTTCACCTTTGCCGCCGCCTATGCGACCGATCTCACGCAATTATCATGGCTGCGCTTTTTCGCCGGCCTCGGCATCGGCGGCGTCATTCCCAATGTGGTGGCGATCAATGCCGAATCGGCGCCGCGCAAATTTCGCGCCACGCTGGCGATCATCGCAGTCGGCACCGTGCCCATGGGCGGGGCGCTGGCCGGCTTCGCCAGCGCCGCGCTGGTGCCAACCTATGGCTGGCCGATCCTGTTCCAGATCGGCGGCATCGTTCCGATCGTGATCGCGCTTGGTGCGATTATCGGGCTGCCGGAATCGATCAAATATATGACGCTGCATGAGAGCCAGCGCGGCAAGATGGTGGCGCTGCTCGCCGCGATCCGCCCCGATTACCGTGTGCCGCCGAACGCCCGCTTCGTGATCGAGGACGAAAAACAATTTCCGAGCTCGAATCCCAAATACCTGTTCCACGACGGCCTCGCCGTCATCACGCCGCTCACTTGGCTGATGTTCGCATTCAACCTGATGGGTTATTTCTTCCTGATCAGCTGGACGCCCACCTTAATGAGCGCGGCGCATGCGACGCCGGCGGTCGCGGCTTTGTCCGGCGCGGCACTGCAAGTCGGCGGCACGGTCGGCGCGCTGACGCTATGCTGGTGGCTGCAGCGGCACCGCTTCCTCGCCATCGCTATATTATTCCTCATCGCCGTGCCGATCGTGAGCTCGATCGGCTTTGCCGGCTTGAACTCGCCGACGACGCTGCTCATCGCCACGTTCTTCGCCGGCGCGCTCGTGCTCGGCATCCAGTCCGGCATCAATGTCGTAGGCGCCATGATCTATCCGACCTCGCTGCGCGCCAATGGCTCCGGCTGGCAGCTCGGTATCGGCCGGCTCGGCGCGATTATCGGCCCGTTCATGGGCGCGCTGTTCGTCGGGCTACCGGTCGAGCAGCTCTACATCTGGTCGGCGCTGCCCTTTGCCGCCGGCGCGGTGGTGACTTTCCTCGTCTACGTGCTCAATCAAAGACGGCTGCGCGCACATCCGGAATTGCAGAAGGCGCAGTAGAGCTCGTCCCACGAGGAAGGACCCGCGGCTCCGGTTTCGTGGTATTCCGCGCGCGCAATCTCCGTACCGGATGCTTTTGATTCAAATAAGATTTCCACCGCCGGCCGTAAAATTAATATGACATCCAACATGAAAATTGGCATAACCATGACCGTAAACATGGGGTTGGGTTATGCATCGAACGCTTGCTTTTGCCGGCGCGTTTATCGCGCTCGGCGGTTCTGCTTTGGCGGCCGATCTGCCTCCGGCGCCGCCGGTACGAGCACCGGCCGTGTACGTTCCGGCTGTACTCCCAGTCTACAATTGGGCGGGCGTTTAGCGGCTGGGGTTGGGGCAACGCCAAGTTTACCGCCCATTTGCCCGGAGGAGACGTTTCAGGCAGTCCCCACGACAATGGCGGCGTCGTTGGCGGCACACTGGGAGCAAATTTCCAGACCGGTGGATTTGTCTTTGGTATCGAGGGCGATTGGGACTATTCCGCTATCAATACCGGCACCAGCGCCACGATCTGCAACTTCACCGGCACATGCCAGACCGGCAATAACTGGCTGGCGACGCTGCGCGGTCGCGCCGGTTATGCAGCCGATCGGGTCCTATTCTATGCGACGGCCGGCGGCGCCTTCGCCGATGTCCAAACAACGTTCAACGGTGTCAAGACGAGCCACAACCAAGCCGGCTGGACAGCCGGTGCCGGTCTCGAATGGGCCTTTGCCGAGAATTGGACCGCCAAGATCGAATATCTCTTCGTCGATATTGGCAGCGGCACGATCAACTGCGTTTCAGCTTGCGTGGCCACCCCAGTACCCGTCAGCGTCAGCTTGACGGAAAATCTGTTCCGCGCGGGCGTGAATTTCGGTTCAACTTCTGACGACGCGATCACGTCAAAGCCGCGGGGCGCCGATGAGGCACCCTCAGCGGTATTTTTCGGCTGGGCGTTTTCGCAATTCTCTAGTAACCGTATGGGTAATCGCAGGCCCACACGCGTCGCCAGCCAATAGAGCGTTGGTGCCCGTGGAGGGAATCGAACCCACACTCCTTGCGGAACACGATTTTGAGTCGTGCGCGTCTACCAGTTCCGCCACACGGGCCGCGCGCATGATCCGGAAAGAAAGCTTGCCGGCGGACTTGATCCGAGAAGTGCAAGCCGTTTTCCGGCCATCATGCGCACCAAAGTTTGCTACTCTATATAATCGCGCAATGGCAAGCGACGGCCATAAAGCGAATATGCAGCAAAGATGAAACCAAGCTGGACCGATCGGATTGCCGCCGAACCCACCGCCGCCGCGGCCGGCGCGGCGTTGGTGCTCAGCCTAGCGACGCTCGCCGGCGCCTGGTTCTTCGAATATGTGCTCAAGCTTGCGCCCTGCCCGCTCTGTCTTGAGCAGCGCATCCCCTATCATGTCATCGTGCCGCTTTCGCTGTTGCTGGGAATCGCGGCTTTGGCGCGCGCGCCGCGCAAGCTTCTGATCGTCGGCTTCGCCGCCATCGTCATTGCCGCCTGTTGCAATATCGTGCTCGGCGTCTATCACGCCGGCGTGGAGTGGCACTGGTGGGCCGGACCGGCCGATTGCTCCGGTCCGCTGACCGATCTGCGCAGCGGCGGCTCGCTGCTCGATCAGCTCCACGGCGTTGCCGTGGTGCGTTGCGACGAGGCGGCGTGGCGCTTTCTCGGTCTCTCGCTCGCCGGCTACAACGTTTTGATTTCGCTCGCGCTCGCCGTCATCGCCGGCTGCGGTCTACTCGCCGCGCGCGCTGCGCCCGGCCTGCCGCGCCCGGCCGCCGGCTAAAAGCGAACGCCTCCGATCGGATCTTCGAACAGCCTCTGGTGCGGTCTATCGCGTTCGATTAGGCTTGCGGTGAGGGGTACTCCACGCGGGGCTGAAAGTTTTTCGCTTGGAGGGCCGCCATGGGCCTGCTGGACAACCTCAATATCGGCGCCGCGCTGAAGGGCGCGATGGGTGAAGTCGAAGCCGCCGCGTTGCCCGTCGCCATCAATGCAGTGCTGGCCAAGACGCAGTATCACGACCTCAACGGCCTCGTCGCCGCGCTGCAGAAGGGCGGCCTCAACACCCAGGTGCAATCCTGGCTCGGTCCCGGCGCCAATCTGCCGATCAGCGAAGAGCAGCTCAAAGCCGTCCTCGGCAACGCGCAGGTACAGGAATTTGCCCGCCATCTCGGGCTGCCGGTCGACGCGACGCTGAAATTGCTGGCGCAATACCTGCCCGAGATCGTCGACAAAGCGAGCCCGAACGGCACGCTGCAATCGAAATAGCCGCACCACATCGTCGCGCCGCGCGTTATGCGGCGGCAAATCTGCATCGGGGGAAAAAGAGAAACGGAGACGAAAATGAAATCGATCGCCATCGTATTCGCATCATTTTGCCTCGTCAGCAGCGCCTTCGCGCAGGACAATTGCAAGGCGCAGGCGACCGGAAAGAATCTTCACGGCGCTGCTTTGTCGAGCTTCGCCAAGAAGTGCTGCAAGGACCAGGCGACGGCGCAAAAACTGCATGGCGCCGCGGAGACGAGCTTCACCAAAAAATGCGTGTCCGACGCCACCGCGTCGTAAATTCGCTCGGTCGAGTTGATGAGATCGGCCGGACGCGCGTTTGCGCGCCTTCACGTGTTCTTGCACAAGACCTGGCACAAGACTGTTCTCGCACCAGACCTGGCACAGGAGATGCGTCATGAAGAGCCGTTATTTGATTGCGTGCGGATTATGCGCCGCGGTTTTCGCTACTGGCGTGGCGCTCGCGCCGGCGCAGGCGAAAACCATGAAAGAATGCGCCGCCGAATGGGACAAGATGAAAGCAGCGAAGCAGACCGGCGGCATGAAATACCGCGATTTCAGCAAGCAGTGCATGGCGGGCACTGCCGCCGCACCGGCAGCACCGACGGCCGCGCCAACGACTGCTGCGCCAGCGCCCGCCGCGACGCCCGCGCCCGCAACCACGACGGCGAAGCCGGCGACGGGTTCGGCCGGCCGCCAGGCCATGATCGCCCGCGAGCGCGCGTGCGGCGCGGAGTGGAAAGCCGACAAGGCGGCCGGGAAAATCCAGGCCGGAATGAAATGGCCGCAATACTGGAGCGATTGCGACAAGCGCAAGAAGGCGCAAGGGATGTGAGGAGCGGCGCCTTGAAGCGCAGTTTGCCGGCTTGACGCTATTAGTGCCACGACGCTAGATCGGTGCGTTGTTAAATGCAAAGGGCGGTTAGCTCAGCGGAAGAGCACTTCCTTGACATGGAAGGGGTCAGAGGTTCGATCCCTCTACCGCCCACCAGTTCTTATTCTCACCGTTCAATACACCGCCCTGCCACCTGAAATATCGAAGACGGCGCCGGTCGAGAACGAACATTCTTCCGAGGCGAGCCACGCCACCAGCGCCGCGATTTCCTCGACCTCGACGAAGCGGTTCATCGGAATTTTCGACAGCATGTAGTCGACGTGCTCTTGCTTCATCTGCGCGAACAGTTCGGTTTTTGCCGCCGCCGGCGTGACGCAATTCACTAGCACGCCGGTTGCCGCCAATTCCTTGGCCAGCGATTTGGTCAGCGCGATCAGGCCGGCTTTCGATGCCGAATAATGCGAGGCGTTGGGATTGCCCTCCTTGCCGGCGATGGAGGCAATATTCACGATCCGGCCGTACCCGGCCGCTGCCATATGCGGCGCCAGCGCGCGGCAAGTCAGATAAGGCGCGACGAGATTGACCTCGACGACGCGGCGCCAGACGTCGGGCGTTAACTCCCACAGCGGCGCATTGCCGCCGGTAATGCCGGCATTGTTGACGAGAATGTCGATCTTGCCGAGGTCGCGGAGCGCCGCTTCGACCGCGCGCGCGATCGCGGCGTCATCGGTGACATCGACGCGCGCGACGTGAACACGGCCATCACTCTTGCCTTGGCTTTTCAATGCCGTGGCGGCTTTATCGAGCGCCGCCGCATCGGCATCCCATAACAGCACCGCCGCGCCCGACGCGAGCATGCGCTTGGCGATGGCCAAGCCGATGCCGCGCGCGCCGCCGGTGATAATGGCGCTGCGGTTTTTCAGATCGATCGAGTTCATGGGCTGGTCCGCTAATTGCCGTCATCCTGAGGTGCGAGCAAAGCGAGCCTCGAAGGATGACCGGCGCGGGCTGTCACCCTTCGAGGGCCGCTTTCGCGGCCACCTCAGGGTGACGGAGTTCATTTTAAAACTTCACCCGGTCCGCGCCTTTAAGGCCGAGTGTCTGCCGCGCTTCGTTCGGCGTGGCGATCTCGTAGCCGAGATCCTCGACGATGCGGCGGATCTTGGCGACCTGCTCGGCATTGCTTTTGGCGAGCTTGCCCGGGCCGATATAGAGCGAGTCCTCGAGCCCGACGCGCACATTGCCGCCGAGCATCGAGGCCGTGGTGCAGAAATTCATCTGATGCCGCCCGCCGGCCAGCACCGACCACAGATAATCCTTGCCGAACAGCCGGTCGGCGGTGCGCTTCATGAAGAATAGATTGTCGAGATCGGCGCCGATGCCGCCGAGAATGCCGAAGATGAGCTGCAAGAACACCGGCGGCTTGAACAGGCCGTTGTCGATGCAATGGGCGAGATTGTACAGGTGCCCGGTGTCGTAGCATTCATGCTCGAACTTGACGCCGTGGCCTTCGCCGAGCGTCCGGTAAACCTTCTCGATATCGCGAAACGTATTGGGAAAGATGTACGCGTCGGAATTTTTTAAATACGCTTCCTCCCAATCGTATTTCCAGGTCTTGTAGCGGCGCGCCATCGGATAGAGCGCAAAGTTCATCGAGCCCATGTTCAGCGAGCACATTTCCGGCGACAGCTGCTTGGCCGCCGCGATGCGCTCGTCGACCGTCATCGTCACCGCGCCGCCGGTCGTGATATTCACCACCGCGTCGGTCGATTGTTTGATGCGCGGCAGGAACTGCGTGAAAATATTCGGATCGGGCGACGGCCGGCCGTCCTTCGGATCGCGCGCGTGTAAATGCAAAATCGCCGCGCCGGCCGCCGCCGCGTCGATCGCCTGGGTCGCGATCTGATCGGGCGTGATCGGCAGCGCGTCCGACATGGTCGGGGTGTGAATCGAGCCGGTAATCGCGCAACTGATGATGATCTTGTTCGCCATGAGCTTCTTTCTTCTCCCTAAAGCATGATCCCGAAAAGTGGGCGGCTGCCGTTGATGCGCCGTTTCGTCTATGTCATTCCGGCCGGACGCTACGTTCCTCGAATAGCACCCTTCGTTCAAGCGGGAAAAGCTGCCAACCGAACCGCTCGACAAGGAGGCCCCAGAGGCCCTTCGGCGCCGCCAGCATAATGACGATGGCGACTAGGCCAAGCATCATCAGATAAATCGTGCCGAGGTCGGCGAGCGTCTGCCGCAGCACGAAGAAAATAAGCGTGCCGACGATCGGGCCCTCGATGCGGCCGATGCCGCCGATCACGGTGATGAAGATCACGAAGGCGGTCCAATCGTTGACGCTGAACGCGGCGTCGGGCGAGATACGAAGCTTCTGCAGGAAAATCAGCGCGCCGAGCATCGCCGTTGCCAGCGCCGTGACAATATAAATAAGCAGTTTAGTCCGCTTGACATCGACGCCGCTGCACGATGCGGCAAGCTCGCTGTCGCGCATGGCCTTGAGCGCCAGTCCATAGCGCGAGCGAAGTAGGAGCACGATCAGCGCAATGACCGCGGCGGCAAGCGCGAGCGCGATCCAATACATCGTGAAATCGCGTAGCTGCCGCGTCGGCGCGATGGCGACGACCACCGCGGCCGGCAGACTCGTGCCCGAGCCGCCGTCGAGCGAAGAGACTTGCGCGGCGAGAAGCCGGAACACTTCCGCGACGATCCAGGTGCCGATCGCGAAATAATGGCCGCGCAGGCGGAAGACCAAGAGCGCAACCGGAAGCGCGACAATCGCCGCGATCAGGCCGGCGAGCGGAATAGCCCACAGCGGCGAAACGCCGAACAGGATCGCGAGCGCGAACAGACTATAGGCGCCAAGCCCAACATAGGCCTGTTGGCCGACCGAGACGAGGCCGGCGTAACCGGCGAGCAGATTCCACAGGCTCGCCAGTGCGATATAGGCGTAAATTTCGGAGAGAAGCTGCAAGTCGTCCCGCCCGCCCCACCATGGCGCGGCGGCGAGCGACACAAAAACAATCGCGCCGAGCACGGTGCCGATCCAATGAGTGCGCGTGCCAAACGCAACCCGCACGGTCATCTTAGCGCCCTCATCTGCACGCTCTCATGTACGCGCCCTCATGGACGCACCTTGGGAAACAGGCCCTGCGGGCGCACCGCGAGCACAATGAGAAACGCGATATGGCCGGCGAGGATTTGCCAGCCCGGATCGAGATGCGCGCCGACCGCCTGGGCCACGCCGAGGATCAAACCGCCGGCGAGCGTACCCCACAGGCTGCCCAGTCCGCCGATGATCACAGCTTCGAAGCCGAAGATGAGCCGCGCCGGCCCCTGCGAGGGATCGAAATTGGCGCGCACCGCGAAAAACACGCCGGCGATCGCGACGACCGCGAGCGAGAGTGCCATCGCCAGCGCAAAGACGTGGCGATTGTCGAGGCCCATCAGCTGCGCCACCGCGGGATCGTCGGCGGTGGCGCGGAAAGCGCGGCCGATCGGCGTACGATAGAAAATAAGCTGCAAGCCGCCGGTCACGGCGACCGCGACGGCAAACTGCAGGAGCGGCAGCACGCCGACATAGACGCCTTCGGCGAGACGGATGGTCGCCACTTCGATGGTGCCGGCCTGCAATTTGACACTGTCGGCGGTGAAAACAGTCAGCAGTCCGTTCTGGATGATGACCGAAAGGCCGAAGGTGACGAGTAACGGCGGCAGCAAATCATCGCCCAGCGTGCGATTGAGCACGAACCATTGCAGCGCATAGCCGATCGCCGCCATGACCGGCACGACGACGATGAGCGCGGTGAGCGGGCCGATGCCGAGCGTTTGCACCACCACCAGCGCGACATAGGCGGCGAGCACGATAAGATCGCCATGGGCGATATTGACGAGCCGCATGACGCCGAAAATGAGCGACAGCCCGGCCGCGAACATCGCATAGAGCCCGCCGACCAAGACACCTTGGAGGATGACGTTGATCCATTCCATTTTCAAATAAACCAATTCTGGTCCGTCATCCTGAGGTGCGAGCGCAGCGAGCCTCGAAGGATGCCGGCCGAGGCGCTCGGGCTGTCACCCTTCGAGGGCCGCTTCGCGGCCGCCTCAGGGTGACGGGATCGATTCGTTGGTCGCTGCACGACGCGTTCCTCACACCCCGAAATAAGCCGCGGCGATCGCCTCGCGCGTTAGATCCTTGGCCGCGCCGGCGAGCGCCACGCGCCCTTCTTGCAAACAATAGACGCGCGCCGCGGCGGCGAGCGCCTGCACCACGTCCTGCTCGACGACGACGATGGCGGCGCCTTCGGCCAGGATCACCGGCAGCCGCGCATAAATTTCACGCACTACGATCGGCGCCAGCCCGAGACTGATCTCGTCGCACAATAATAATTGCGGATTGGCCATCAGCGCGCGGCCGAGCGCGGCCATTTGCTGCTGGCCGCCGGACAGCGCAGTGCTCGGCAGCTTGCGCCGTTGGCCAAGCACCGGAAAGAGTTCGTAGACGCGGCGCAGAGTCCACGCGCCGCGCCGGCCGAGCTGACCGCCGATCAAAAGATTTTCTTCGACGGTGAGCGAGGGGAAAAGCGCCCTACCCTCCGGCACCAGCGCGATGCCGCGCGCCGCGACGGCATAAGCCGGCATGCCGCCGATCGGCTCGCCGGCAAACGCGATGGCATTGCGCGGTGCGCGATTAAGACCGGCGATGCTTTTGAGAAGCGTGCTCTTGCCGGCGCCGTTGGCGCCAATCACGGCGACCGCCTCGCCGCGCGCCACCTTCATCGCGACTCCAAACAAAGCCTGGAAGTCGCCATAGAAGGCGTCGAGCTCGCGCACGGCAAGGAGCGGCGCCTCAGGCATCGGCCGGTGTTTCCATCTCGATTTGTCCCATGTAGATCTCGGCGACTTGCGGATCGCGGATCACCGCTTGCGGTTCGCCGTCGGCGATGAAGCCGCCATTATGCAGCACCAGCAGGCGATCGACGCTGGCGACGAGCGCATGCACCACATGCTCGATCCAGACGATCGACACGCCGCTTTGTTTGATCTCGCGAATGAGCGCAATCAGCGCCTGGCACTCGTGCTCGGTCAAACCGCCGGCCACTTCGTCGAGCAGCAGCACGGCCGGATCGGACGCCAAGGCGCGCGCCAATTCGAGCCGCTTGCGATCGAGCAATGTGAGGCTCGACGCCGGCCGGTTGGCTTTGCCGGCAAGCCCGCAGCGTTGCAGGATCGCCATGCAGGCTTCGTAAGCCTCGCGCTCGCGGCGGCCGGCGCCGAACGCCGCCGCCACGACGAGATTTTCGAAAACGCTCATGCCGCCGAACGGCTGCGGAATTTGAAACGAGCGGCCGATGCCCCGATGGCAGCGTTGCGCCGGCGGCAGCTGCGTGATGTCGCTACCGGCGTAAACGACGCGCCCGGAATCGGGCGCGATGGTTCCACTGATGATGCCGAAAAGCGTGGTCTTGCCGGCGCCGTTCGGCCCGATGATGCCAAGCGCCTCGCCTTCACCGAGATGAAGATCGATACGGTCGGCGACGACAATTGCGCCAAAGTGTTTGGAGATTTGTTCGAGCGCGAGAAGCGGCGCAGCCATGGGCGTAGAATCGGACATTATTCCGGCGCCTGCCGCGCTTTCGCCGCCACAATAGCCGACCAAATAACGTACGGCGTCGCCGGCATCGCAATCTCGCGTACGCCGAGCGGACGCAAGGCATCCAATATGCCGCTGATCACGGCGGCAGGCGCCGCGGTGGTGCCGCCTTCGCCGCCGGCTTTGATGCCGAACGGATTGGTCGGCGAGAGCACTTCGGCGATCTCGACGTCAAAGGCCGGCAGCGTATCGGCGCGCGGCATGGCGTAATCCATCAGCGAGCCGGTCAGCGGCTGACCGGATTGCGGATCGAGATAAATCTGCTCCGACATTGCCTGGCCGACGCCTTGCGCGATCGCGCCATGGGTTTGGCCGTGCACGATCAAGGGATTGATGCAGCGCCCGACATCGTCGACCGAGGTATAGCGGGTAATCTTCATCTCGCCGGTGTCGGGATCGATCTCGACTTCGCAGATCGCGGTGCCGTTGGGAAAGACCGGATCGTGCATTTCGTTGTCGGTCACGACCGCGATGCCGTCTTTGAGCGCTTCCGGCAGCCGGTGCTGCGCCGCTTCGCGCGCAAACTCACGAGCAAGTTCGAGAAAATCGAAGGTGCGATTGGTGTCGCGCGACGCAAAACGGCCGTCGCTAAACGAGACGTTCTCCGGCGTCGTGCCCATCACCAAAGCCGCGATCGCTTGGCCTTTGGCGATGAGATCGACCGCCGCCTTGAAAAAAACGGTGGCGGCGTGGCGCATCGAGCGCCCGGAATGCGAACCGCCGCCGACTTGCACCACATCGGTGTCGCCGAGGATGATGCGCACGCTTTCGGTCGGCACGGCAAGCAAGTCGGAAATAACCTGGGCGAAACTCGTCTCATGGCCCTGGCCGGATGGCTGGGTGCCGATGATGACGTCGACATAACCTTCCGGCTGCACTTTGATGCGCGCCTGCTCGTTCGGTGCGCCGATCGAAGACTCAACGTAGTTGGCGAGGCCAAGTCCGAGCAGCTTGCCGCGGCGGCGTGCGTCGCGGCGGCGCGCGGCAAACCCCTTCCAGTCGGCGACGTCCATCGCCCATTTCATATTCTCTTCGTAGCGCCCGCTGTCATAGAGCATGCCGACCGCATTGCGATAAGGCATCGCCGCCGATCGCACCAGATTCTTGCGGCGGAGCGCGACGCGATCCATTTGCAGTTCGTCCGCGGCGAGATCGATCAAGCGCTCAATCGCATAGGTGACTTCCGGGCGGCCGGAGCTGCGATAGGCCTGGGTCGGCATGGTGTTGGTGAATACGGCGAGCGCGCGCAGCGTCGCGGCCGGAATCGCATAAGAGCCGGGAATGAGTCCGGCGCCCTTGCTCAACGGCGACAGCGAAACGCAATGGGCGCCGACGTTACTGATATTAGTGGCGCGCATCGCCAAAAATCGGCCGCGCTCGTCGAGCGCGAGCGAAACTTCAGTCACGAGATCGCGGCCCTGATAATCGCTGAGAAAAGCTTCGGAGCGGGTCGCCGTGAATTTTATCGGATGGCCGAGCTTCTTTGTCGCCCACAGCACCAAGCCGAACTCGACAAAGACGCGATTGCGCGTGCCGAAATTGCCGCCGACGTCGTAGGAGAGCACGCGCAAGCTTGCGGCAGGAATGCCAAGCACCGTGGCAAGCTCGCGCTTGTGCCGGACCGCACCGCCGGAGCCGACATAAAGCGTGTAGCGGCCATTTGCCGGATCGTAGGCACCAAGCGCCGCGCGCGGCTCGAGCGGCACGCCGGTCACGCGGCCGACATGGAATTTCTTGGTTACGACATGCGCGGCGCGGGCGAACGCCGCCTCGGTGGCTTCGGCATCCCCAAAGCGCGTATCGACGCAAATATTGTGCGGCGCCTCGTCCCAAAGCGCCGGCGCGCCGGGCACCATCGCGTCTTCCGAATGCAGCACGAAAGGCAGTTCCTCGTAGCCGACGACGATGGCTTCAGCGGCATCCATCGCCTGCGCCTTGGTTGCGGCGACGACCATCGCGACCGCTTCGCCAATGTGGCGCACGCGCTCGACCGGCAACAATCGGTGCGGGCCGCCGAACACGGCGCCGCCGCCGGGTCCCGTGAGCTTCATGTCATATTTGGTCTTGGGCACCGGATCGTGCGGTATTGGCAGAAGTCCGTCGGCTGCGCAGTCGGCGCCGGTGAACACGCCGAGCACGCCAGGCATATTTTTCGCCGCCACGGTATCGATCGCAACGATGCGCGCATGCGGATGGGGCGAGCGCACCATCGCCGCAAAGGCCTGGCCGTCGAGATTGAAATCGTCAGTGAACCGGCCCTTGCCGGTAATGAGCCGCTCGTCCTCTTTGCGCGGCAGCGGCTTGCCGATGAAGCGATACGGGCGCTGCGGCGCTACGGCGTCGTTCATGGCATATTACTTCGCTTGCCTCACGCGACGCGCTTGAATTCCCGCTGGCGGCGCCGCAGCCGATGCTCGTCGACCTCGACGCCAAGCCCCGGCCGTTCCGGCACTTCGACATGGCCGGCATCGATCCGCAGCGGCACGGCGGTAATATCCTCAGCGAGCCCGCCGCTGGTCACGGTCAGACCCCAGGCGATTTGCGGCGCCACGGCGGCGACGTGGGCCGCGGCGGCCGAGGCGAGACTCGTCTCGCCGGTCTTGCAGGAAATATTGACCTGCATGCCGAGCCGCGCGCAAAGCCGGCTCGCTTCGAGCGCGCCGCGCAGGCCGCCGAGCTTAATGGCTTTAAGACTGACACCGCGCGCAGCCTTGCGTTCGTGATGACGGGCGATGTCGTCCGGCGAGTGGATGCCCTCATCGGCGCCGATCGGCACCGCGCTTGCCGCGGCGATGCGGCTCATGCCGTCGAGAGCGTGCGCATTGACCGGCTGCTCAAAGAAATCGAGCCCGCAATCGGCAATCGCGCGCACATAATGCAGCGCGCCATCGACGGAAAAGCCTTGATTGGCGTCGGCGGAAATCAAACAGGCCTCGCCTTGCTGGCTAACAGCTTGCTGCCGCAGTGCCTCACAGAGGATGCGCGTGCGTGTGGCATCGGCCTCGGGCGCGCCGAGACCGACTTTGATCTTGAAGGCGCGATAGCCTGCGTTCCAGCGCTGCAGTGCTTCACGTAGATCGGCCGCTGCGTCCTGCGAACCGATGACCGCGAGCACCGCCATCCGGCTGCGCGCTTTGCCGCCGAGCAGCGCATAGACCGGCCGTCCCGTGGCGCGCCCGACCAGGTCGTGCAACGCGATCTCGATCGCCGCTTTGGCGCCGCTATTGCCATAAAGCTGCGCATCCATCGCCGCAAACGCTGCGACAAAGTCATCGGCCGCGCCGCCGAGCAGCTTGGGCGCCATGAGCTCGATCGCCGCCATCATCCCGGCAACGGTTTCGCCGGTCATCGTCGGCGCCGAGGCGGCTTCGCCCCAGCCCACTACGCCATCGTCGGATTCGATGCGGACGAAAACATTGTCGGCATGTGCCACCGTCTCGCCGGCCATTTGCACCGGCTTCTTCATCGGCAGGCTGACCGCGATGGGCTCGATCGTCTTGATCTTCACGGTGCTTTCGCTCGCGAAAGTATGGGCTGCCGGCACGCCGGCACGACAGCGAGATTGAATTTTTACGGCAGCCAGGACGCGCCGACAAGCAGCGCACACGCGAAATCGGCGTGCAGTCAATCCAAATACATCAATGCAGCGGCAGGATTTGACGCCGATCACTCAGCGGCGATGCGATCGCAATTGCAGATCCTCGACCGCGCGATTAGCCGTTTGCGGCTTCGTTCTTATTGAGATCAACGTTCTTCCCCATTATTGCCTTCATCAAGCGATCACGCGGTGTCATATGGCCGCATGCCGAGTTGGCGGGCAAACTTACGCCCGTACGAGGGCATTGCATGAGCCAGGCCAGAGCGATATCTGAGCCTGCGCCACCGCATTGACCAATTTTTTTGCGGCAGCGCGGCAGCCGCGTCCGAAACCGTTTGGGAGCTCGGATGATGCGAATGAGATTTATGCTCGCCGGGATCGTTGTGGCGCTGTTGCCGCTTGCTTGGTCGGGCCCCGCACACAGCGCCGGCCGGCCGTCGGCGGCCGGGCTTTGGCAAGTGGTCGACGACGACACCAAAGAGCCGACCGGCTGGTTTCTCATCAGCGACCACACGGGCGTCTTCGACGGCATAATCGCCAAGATGTTTCTCAAGCCCGGCGAAGATCCCAATACCGTTTGCGGGCAATGCAAGGACGACCGCCACGATCATCCCTGGCTCGGATTGGAGATCATCCGCGGCATGAAGCCGGAAGGCGAGGATAAATACGGCGGCGGCACGATCCTCGACCCGCGCGACGGCAAAATTTACAAAGCGACGATGAAGCTTTCTCCCGACGGGCAAACGCTGATCGTGCGCGGTTACATCGGTTTCGAATTACTGGGCAAAAATCAATATTGGACGCGCTT
The DNA here is from genome assembly GCA_035943155.1 of Xanthobacteraceae bacterium. Lineage (GTDB taxonomy): Bacteria > Pseudomonadota > Alphaproteobacteria > Rhizobiales > Xanthobacteraceae > BOG-931. The sequence continues at coordinate 18,310 of DASZCJ010000343.1, forward strand.
GCCGGATTCCGCCTTCACCATGCTCGACCCGTCGATTAATCCGAACCCAGCGGTCAACGCCAATCCGACGGCTAATCCGGCGGCCAATCAAAAGCGCCCGCCGGCGCCGCATAAATCGGAGCTGCCGCAACAAGCCCCAATGCTGCGCGGCAGCAAGCAGTAGGCGCTGCTTTCCGTCCTAATCGCTCGGCTCGATCTCGCGCGGCTTGCCCATCAGCACCGGCTGGAACAAGGCGGCGGCCGCCATCGTGGTCAACAGCGAGATCGCCAACAGCTTGCCCATGCTGGAGGTTCCCGGATGGCTGGAAAACCACAGGCTGCCGAAAGCAGTCGCGGTGGTGCAGGCGCTGAATGTGACGGCGCGCGTGAGCACCGATTGCAACAGGTTGGTCTGACCTTCGCGCCACGCCATGATGTAGTAGATCTTAAACGCCACGCCGACGCCTAAGAGGAGCGGCAAGGCGATGATATTGGCGAAATTCAGCGGCAAATCGATCAGCACGCAGATCTCGAGCGTGACTACGCCAGCCAAAAGCAGCGGCACCAGCGTCAGCAGCACGTCGCCGAAGCGGCGCAACGTGATCCACAGCAGAATGCCGATCGACAGCAAGGCGCAAGCGCCGGCCTCGATGAAGGCAATCACAACCTCGCGTCGTGCTTCCAGGATCGAAATCGGCCCCTCGGTCGCCTCTGGCGCAATCGCTTGCACGGCGCGGGCGAATTTTTGCAGCACCTCGTTGTTGCTGGAATCGCCGCTCGGCGCCACGTCGATGCGCGCCTTGCCGTCCGGCGTCAGCCATTCCTGCACCAGTTCCGGCGGCAGATTGGCGCGGGTGACTTCGCGCGCGGTCAACAGATTGCGCAAATCGTCGAGCGCGATGCGCAAGGGCTGCACCACGACGTCTTGCACGCGCGCCCGCACGGCGGGATCGGCCTTCGCTAAAGCGGTCATTGCCGCAGCCAGGCGGCGCGCCGCCACGGCGCCGCCGCTATTGCCGTCGCCGCCGAGGCGTTTAAGCGCATCGACGGTGGACCCCATCATGCTGACGTTTTGCGCATCGGTCGGCGGCGGCGACGGCGCCGCCGGATTGAGCAAGGGCAGCAAGGCCTTCGCCGCATTCTGAATGAGCGGCAATTTTTGCTGCTGATCTGCGGGAATGAAGCTCGACAAGGTCAAGACGCGGGAGACTTCCGGCAAGGCGCGAAGTTTGGCGGCGACCTGGTCGGCGGCCTGCAGCGATGGCTCAAGGACCTGAATGTCGTTGGTGCCGGCGTCCGGATCGTTCTTGAGCGACAGATAGGTCGAGACGGCCTCGGTCTTGGGACTGCGTAAATTGATCGGATTGAAATCGAAGCGCAGCCAATAAAGCAGCGGCAAACCGGCCACGACGACAACTGCGGTGACAATAAGGATCGCCATGCGATGCCGCTCGAGGAATCGATCGACCGGCGCGAGCGCCGCATAACCGAGCTGCTCCGCCTCGCTCGGCGGCTTGAACACACTTAACAGCGCCGGCAACAAGGTGATGCTGCTGGCGAACGCGATCAGCATGCCGATACCGGCAATCAACCCAAGCTCGGACACGCCTTTGTAGACCGTCGGCAGAAACGACAAAAAGCCGGCGGCCGTTGCCAGCGCCGCAAGTGTCAGCGGCGCCCCGGCGCGGCGGCCGGTTTGCAGCAACGCCTCACGCAGATTGTCGAGTTCGTAGCGTTCGGCGCGGTAGCGCACGCTGAACTGAATGCCGAAATCGACGCCGAGCCCAACGAACAGAACGGCAAAATAGACAGAAATCAGGTTGAGCGTGCCCACCAACAGCATGCCGACCGCGGCGGTGATGGCGAGCCCGATGGCAATGCAGATGAACACCGCCAGAATGATCCGCAGCCAACGCAGCGCCAGCCAAAGAATGAGCAGCACGATAGCGATCGTCACGGTGGCGTTGAGAGCGGCATTTTCCTTGATCGTAGAAAATTCCTCATCAGCCATCGGCACCGGACCGGTGAGCCGGACCCGCGCTTGATATTTCGAGCCGAGATCGAGATCGGCGGCGGCTTTGCGGATGGCGTCGGTCGCGCGTTTGCCCGGTTCGAGCTCGGAGTAATCGAGCACCGCGCGGACTTCGAGGAAGCGAACGAGATCGCCCGGCGCGGCGGCGTGGCCTTGCACCAGCTCGTA
>DASZCJ010000344.1:0-16824 GCA_035943155.1 Xanthobacteraceae bacterium
GTCTTGAGATCGTAAACACCGAGGTCGCCACTGGCGCTCTGATCTTTGGTAATGACCGTCACCGCGCCGCGCGCTTCGATGCGGCGGATGTTCTGCGCGCCACGCGGCCCGCCGAGCGGCGATCTGACGGTCGCGGTGGCAGCGGGGGCGGTGGATTCCCCAAGCCCAACTTCTTGGCCATAGAAGACAACCAGGCTGCGGCACTTCATGGTGGTATCGCCCTGCACCACCTGCACGTTGCCGGAAAACGTCGCGGTTTTACTTTTGTCGTGAACCTCGAGCGTGGCCGCCTCGATCTGGACCGGCGCATCTTTGTTTTCGGCCTGCAGCGATCTTGCCGCGCCTGAACTCGCAGGGCCCGCATTGGGTGCTTGCCCGAAGAGACTTTGCGCCGAGGCGAGGGAGCAAACCGGCAAAAGTGCCGATATGATTACGATTGCCAAGCGCCGCATCGTCACTGCTCGCTCGCTTTGGCGGCATCGGCTGCTGCTCGCTTGCCGGGTTGCAGCGTCATGGCGACACCGCTGAAACGTATGACGCTGCCCTTGTCCACGATGTCGAGCCGCTTGGCGTTGAGGACGCCGTCGAGCATTTTCACCCAGACCGGCTTGTCCGATACGACACTGCCTTTGCGCACGTCGATCACCGCCTCACTCAAACGTCCCTCGTAGCCAGTAGAGGAAACCAGCTCGATATTGTCGTTCAGCGTCAGCATTTCTGTCTTGGCATCATAAACCCCAGACACGGCGGACATTTCGACCATGCTTTTGTCTTGCATTTCCATCTTGGCGTGGAGCCGGTGCAGCTCGACAAGATTGGGTTTGGTGATGTCCTGCCCGGCGGCGTCCGCGGAAAATTCGTAGGCGCGCGAATCGATCGTATAGCCGGCTAGGCGCGGTTGCTGCATCGTGATCTTGGTGCCGTGGATGACGAGTTTGCCAAGTTCGCCCGGCAGCCGAAAACCGCCGATCGGCGGCAGGTAATTGATTCCAATCACGGTCAAGAGAACCGCCGCAATTCCGACAGGCACGCAGATCCGTAACCAACGGACGTGCCGGCTGTGCCGCAGCGCCACGCGGTAGTTGCGCTCGAAGCCGCCGCGGGATTCGGCCGAAAATCCTTTTGCCGCGCGTGCGGGGTAGAGAATGGCCAAGCAGTTGTCCCTTCACACCGCCCCTTTGGTCGGACTTAGACCACGGTTCGGGTCGTTTTGTCTCGTACAAATGGGGCTGCGAATATGGCGAACTGCGGCGGATTTGAAGCCCCAAACCGTGCGAAAATCCGAACCGGCCCACCAGCGAAGGCTGACATTTCAGTGATTTAGCCCGATCGCGACTTTAGGAATGGGCGAAAATATCTTCGGTCGCGAAGCCGGCAAGATCGAGCCGCACGCGATCGGGCAGGAAGCGAAAGCAGGCCGCCGCCGATTGCTCACGGCCTTCACGCGCCAACATGGCATCGAGCCGCTCCTTGAGCGCGTGCAGGTGAGTGACATCTGCCGCCGCATAGGCAACCTGCGCCTCGGTCAATTCAAGTGCGCCCCAATCGGAGGATTGTTGCTGTTTGGAAAGGTCCTGGCCGAGCACTTCGCGCACCAGATCCTTCAGCCCATGCTTATCGGTATAGGTTCGCGCCAGCCGCGACGCGATCTTGGTGCAATAAACCGGTTCGGCCATGATGCCGAAGGCTTTCTGCAATACCGCAAGATCGAATCGCGCGTAATGAAAGATCTTGAGCAAGCTCTTGTCGGCGAGAAGCCGTTTCAGATTCGTCGCCTCGCCGGCGCGCGGGGGAATTTGCACCACGTCGGCGGAGCCGTCGCCCGGCGATAATTGCACCACGCAGAGCCGGTCGCGGGTGACTTCGAGGCCCATGGTTTCGGTATCGATCGCGACCGCGCCCCGATAGCGCGAAATATCCGGCAAATCGCCGCGGTGCAGACGTATGGTCATGCGGCCGTTATCGCGCGCGATTGCTGGAATTCCAAGGCCCTATTTGAGCAATCGTTCCAAACGGTTGATTTTTCCCGCCCTGGCGGGAACGTTTTTGTCGCAAAGGATTTTGTCGAGGCACAGGCTGCATGCGCCAAAGCCGGTAGGCGCCAAAGACTGTGTGCCCCAAGGACTCTGTGTCCCAAGGCCGCTGCGGTCGGCTTCGTTGAGGATCGCCATGCCGGAAGACGACGTCGAGAACTCGCCCGATCTGTCGGTCTCGCCGGAAAAGGTCTGCTACATCATCGTCAAAGCGCGCGAATTCGACGCCAAGGATGTGGTCACCGATCCGGACGATGCTTCCAATCCGACCGATGACGGCATGGTGTCGGTGCTGGAGGATCATCGCGACGATCCGGTGGCCCAGGAGATCGCTGCTGCGATCTTTGCCATGAGCGAGGATGAGCAGGTCGATCTGGTCACGCTCGCCTGGCTAGGCCGCGGCGACGGCTCGCTCGAAGATTGGGATGAGTTACGTGCCGAGGCCGCGCGGTCGCGCAGTAAGCGCACGGCGTCTTATCTGCTCGGCATGCCGCTCTTGCCCGACTACCTGGAAGAGGGATTGGCCCAGTTGGGTCACTCGTGCGACGAGTGAATCGGAACTGCGCCGCGCTGCTTGGCCAGCATTCACAACATATCTTCCTCATAATTTGGTTCGCTGCTCGTTCGCGCGCGGCGTTCGCGCACTGCGCAACCTGCCAGCGGCAGTTCCGTTATGGGAACCGTGATTTCGCCTGTTCCCACAGGAACTACCAATCCCGCCTATCGTTGATCTGCTACCCAACCAGGGAGCCTGGAATATGACATCAGTGACGAAAAAAGTACTTCTTGGGGCAGCAGCGGGCGGCGCTATGTTGGCACTCTCCGCGATCAGCGCCTCGGCAGCAATTGTCTGTAACGGCAGCGTTTGTTGGCACACCCATGAACGCTACAGCTATCCACCCTCCGCCGGCGTGGTGATCCACGAGGATGATTGGCGGGCGGGTCCCGGCATCACCTTCCGCGAGCACGAAGGCCGCGGCTATTGGCGAGGTGAGACCTGGACGGACTTCTAATTGCTTGTGAGGTCGTATGACCGTTGCAAGGCCGTCCGATGTGGCGGCCTTGCTTTTTTGAGTGCGCGTATTGAGCGCCGCCGGGCGCGTCAGAAACAGCCACAGAAACTGCCTATGCGTTTGTGAAAATTGCCCAGGGGGATATAAACAGGGGGATATTCAAAAGCGGATGTTCAGTTGGTGCCCAGGAGAGGACTCGAACCTCCACGCCTCGCGGCGCTAGTACCTGAAACTAGTGCGTCTACCAATTCCGCCACCTGGGCCAGGGGCGATTGCAGCGATAGGTAAAAAGCGCATCTCGCCTTGTCAATCGAAGCGGTCGATCGCAGCTGTCGATCCAACTGTCGCCGCACTATACAGCGCAAATCCGATCATGTATCTCGCCAGGCATGGCGCTGCAGAACAGGCTTGAAACGCTGGTCGCCGTGTTTGGCGGCTCGGGCTTTCTCGGCCGTCACGTGGTGCGCGCGCTGGCCAAGCGCGGCTACCGCGTGCGCGTTGCGGTCCGCCGGCCGGAGCTGGCCGGGCATTTGCAGCCGATGGGCCGGGTCGGCCAGATCCATGCCGTCCAGGCCAATCTGCGTTTCCCGGAATCGGTCAAAGCCGCGACGCGCGATGCCGACGTCGTAATCAATCTGGTGGGTATTTTATTTGAACGCGGCCGTCAGCGCTTTGACGCGGTGATGACGGCAGGTGCGCAAACCGTGGCCCGGGCCGCGAAGGCCGTGGCCGCGCCGCTTATTCATGTGTCGGCGATCGGCGCCGATGAAAGCTCCAAGTCCCATTATGCTCGAGCGAAGGCGCAAGCGGAGCGGCTGGTGCTGTCAGCGCATGATCGCGCGATCATCATTCGGCCGTCGATCATTTTTGGGCCGGAAGATGATTTCTTCAACCGCTTCGCCGCGCTGGCCCGCATGTCGCCGGCGCTGCCGCTGGTCGGCGGCGGCCGCACCCGCATGCAGCCTGTTTTTGCCGGAGACGTTGCCGAAGCGATCGCCAAAGCGGTCGATGGCGATTTGCGGGCGAGCGCGACCTACGAGCTGGGCGGTCCGGATGTCCGCACCTTCAAGGAATTGATGCAATTCGTGCTCGCCACCACGCAGCGTCGCCGCGCGCTGATACCAGTGCCGTTCGCCCTGATGAAGCTGCAGGCGCTGTTTCTACAATTCTTGCCTAAGCCGCCAATCACTCCCGATCAGGTCGAGCTGCTTAAACGCGACAATATCGTCGCCGAGGACGCCAAGCGCGACGGCCGCACGCTCGAAGGGATCGGCATCACGCCGGAATCAATCGACGCGATCGTGCCGACATATCTCTGGCGGTTCCGCAAGACCGGGCAATTTAATCCGCATACGGCGTAGCGCGTCGGGCGCGCGAGCCGAGTGTACGTTCAGACGTGCGGCACTCCCTGCTGGCCTCAAGGCTCATATTTGAACGAGAGCGCGACCCGCGTGCGAAAGGCGGTGACTTTGCCGTCTTCGACTTTCATATCCATCTGCGTGACTTCGGCCACGCGGAGTTCGCGCAGCGAGCCCGCGGCCGTCTCCACCGCGCGCCGGCCGGCATCTTCCCAGGATTTTTCGCTGACGCCGACCACGTCGACAATGCGATAGACGCTTTCCGATTGCTTCTTGGCCATGGATTGATCCTTTCGCGGCTGTTCAATCTCCGCCCCGGTAGGCAGGACAGTTTAGCCGCGCAAGCGATCGGCGTCACAGCCCCGCGAACAGTGCCACGAGCCCCAAGGCGCCGACCGCGATGCGCCACCAGGCGAATAGTGCAAAGCCGTGGCGGGCGACATAACCGAGCAGCGTCTTGACCACGAACCAGCCGCACACGAACGACACCGCAAAGCCGACCGCGATGAGCAGCGTATTGCCGGCGGCGAATTCGGCGCGGCTTTTAAACGCTTCGAAGGCGAATGCACCGACCATGGTCGGCATCGCGAGCCAAAACGAGAATTCGGTGGCGGCCCGTCGGTCGGCGCCAAGCAACATCGCGCCGACGATTGTGGCGCCGGAGCGGGATACGCCCGGCACCATGGAGAGGCACTGCATCGCGCCAATGCCCAAATACATCGGCAGGGTAAATTTCGTTGCGTCGTGATAACGTGGCTTGAGCTTGAGCCGATCGATCGATAACAGCACCAGGCCGCCGAGAATGAACATGCTGCAAACGATCCAGACGTTGAACAGCACGCCTTTGATTGTACTGTAGGCCAGCGCCCCGATCACCATCGCCGGGAAAAATGCGACCAATACCCCGATGATGAAGCGCTGATCCTCGCGGTTGTTGAACATGCCAAGAAACAGGCGCCACAACCGGGCGAAGTAGATCGACAACAGCGCCAAAATCGCGCCGAGCTGGATCAGCACGTCAAAGCTCTTGCCGAAAGACTCGTCGTCGAAACCGAAGAAATGACCGACCAGCAGAAGATGGCCGGTCGACGATACCGGAATGAATTCGGTCAGGCCCTCGACGATGCCGAGGAAGACCGCCTTGATCACGTCCAATGTCATGCAGACTCCGTTAAGGGCAGGATTGGCGCGCCGATTTTGACCAAATTAAAACCGGCCACTAGTGTCCCGATTCCGAAGCTCGCACGCCTTATCGGCGCGCACTCATGCGAACTTCGGAATCAAAGGGACACTAGCAAATCCATAATTCTAGTGCGGGTTTTGGATTTGAAGTTCCTGTGAGATTTTCCGACTGAACTGTAGGAATTTCAAATCCACCGCACTAGGTTTTTCTTAAAGGGCTTGCGGCAAAATCAAGGTTTGCTTGCACAATGCTGACGCTGTTCCATCATCCGATCTGTCCGCATTCCCGCTTCGTGCGCCTCGTGCTCGAAGAATATGGCTTACCCGTGCGCCTGATCGAAGAACGGGTCTGGGAGCGGCGTCCGGACTTCTTGATGCTCAACCCAGCGGGAACAACCCCGGTCATGGTCGAGGAGGGCGTTCCGGCAATGCCCGGAGCGGGCGTGATCGCCGAATACATCGATGAGACGCGGGGCGCCGGTGCGGCGGAGCGCCGCCTGATGTCTGCCGAGCATGGCGCGCGCATTGAGGTGCGGCGCCTGATGAGCTGGTTCAACGATAAGTTTTTCGAGGAGGCGAGCGGCCCTTTGGCGAGGGAGCGGGTCTACAAGCGCTACATACCGGCCGGCAGCGGTGGTGGCCCGCCGGATACCGAAACGTTGCGTGCTGCAAAAACCAACATCAAGTACCATCTAGCCTATATCGGCTGGCTGGTTCGCACCCGTGATTGGCTCGCCGGCGACAGCCTGACCTATGCCGATTTGAGCGCGGCGGCGCACCTGTCCGTCGCCGATTATCTGGGCGATGTGCCGTGGGACGAGGACGAGACCGCCAAAAACTGGTACGCGAGGATCAAATCGCGGCCGGCGTTCCGCGCGCTCCTAGCCGAGGCGCTTCCCGGCCTGCCGCCGTCGCAGACTTACGCCGACCTCGACTTCTAGATGACGCCGCGCTTAAGGCGGAGCTGATCGCGGCCGCACGCGCGCACGGCTTCGACGCGGCCGGCGTGGTCAAGCCGGACGCCATCCCGCTGGCGTCGCCGCGCTTGCGGGAATTTCTCGCCGCCGGCGCCCATGGCGATATGGGATGGATGGCCAATGCCGAGCGGCGCGGCGAGCCGCGCGTGTTGTGGCCCGACGTGCGCTCGATCGTCATGCTCGGTATAAATTACGGGCCCGATGACGATCCGCTGGCGATCCTCAAGGAGCGAACGCGCGGCGCCATTTCGGTCTATGCGCGCGGCGACGATTATCACGACCTGATCAAATCGCGATTAAAGCAGATCGGACGCTGGCTCATTGATCGCGCCGGTGGCGATGTGAAGGTTTTCGTCGATACGGCGCCGGTGATGGAGAAGCCGCTGGCCGCGGCGGCCGGACTCGGTTGGCAGGGCAAGCATACCAATCTGGTGTCACGCCAATTCGGCTCCTGGCTGTTTCTCGGCGCAATCTTCACCACGCTTGAACTGCCGCCGGACGAGCCCGAACGCGATCACTGCGGCCAGTGTCGCGCTTGCCTGGACATCTGCCCAACGGCAGCGTTTCCCGCGCCGTATCGCCTCGATGCGCGGCGCTGCATCTCCTACCTCACCATCGAGCACAAAGGGCAGATCCCACGCGAACTGCGTCCGCTGATCGGCAATCGGATCTTTGGTTGCGACGATTGTCTTGCGGTCTGTCCATGGAACAAATTTGCGGTCGCTGGCAACGAAGTAAAACTCGCCGCGCGCGAAGTATTGCGCGCGCCGCCACTTGCCGAACTCGTCCGGCTCGACGATGCCGCGTTCCGCGCGCTGTTTGCCAAAAGCGCGGTCAAGCGCGTCGGCCGTGCGCGTTTTGTCCGCAATGTACTGATCGCGATCGGCAATTCCGGCGATGCGAGTTTTGCTGCTGAAGCCGAGCGGCTGCTCGATGATGAATCGCTGCTGGTGCGCGGCGCCGCGATCTGGGCGCTCGGCCGGCTCGATCGCGACCGGCTCCGGCGGGTTGAGAAAAGACGCGGCCGCGAAGCCGATCCCGAGCTGAGCGCGGAATGGGCGGCGGCTTTGGCTGCAGGTGAAAGCCAGCATTAATGGCCACGCTCATCTGCTTCGGCTTCGGCTATTGCGCCGAACATTTCATTGCGGAATTCGCCGGCAAATTTGAGCGCATCGTCGGCACCGTGCGTCGTGCCGAGCGCGCGGGGATTTTAAATGCTTATCAGGCTGGAGGAGTACAGGCCCTGGTATTTGACGGGGCGAATGCCGCGCCCGCGCTCAATGCCGCGCTCGCCCAAGCGGACTATGCCCTGGTGTCGATTCCCCCGGACGAGAACGGCGAACCGGTGCTTGCATCATTGGGCGATGCACTCGCCGCCGGCCGACGCCTGCGTTCGGTTGTCTATCTCTCGACAGTCGGTGTTTACGGCGACCGTGATGGCGGCTGGGTCGACGAGCAAACGCCGGTCGCGCCAGCTTCGGAGCGCAGTCGCCGGCGCTTGGCCGCCGAGCAGGCATGGCAGCAATTCGGTGGGCGTGAAGCCGTTCCGATCGCGGTGCTTCGCCTCGCCGGCATTTACGGCCCGGGACAGAATGCGCTTGTTGCGCTCGCCCGCGGCAAAGCGCGTCGTATTCTCAAAGCCGGCCAAATTTTCAATCGCATTCACGTCGCCGATATTGCCCAGGCCATCGATGCCGCGTTTGCGCGCCGCGCCAATGGCGTGTTCAACATCGCCGACGATGAACCTACACCGCCGGCCGATCCGATCGTGTTTGCCGCCAAGCTCTTGGGCCGTGAACCGCCGCCGGAGATTGCGTTCGACGACGCGGCGCCATCGATGTCGCCGATGGCTTTGAGTTTCTGGCAGGAATGCCGGCGCGTGCGCAACGACAAGCTCAAGCGTGAGCTTGGCGTCACGCTGCGCTATCCGAGTTATCGGGAGGGGCTCACAGCGCTGCTTGAAGATAAATAATCAATGCAAACTCGGGCCTTTGAGAAACTTATTGCGCTCGCCCGATTTGACGCGCAGCTGCATCGTTTCGCCCTCGCGATAGATCGTTATCGGCACTTCGACGCCGGCCTGGCCTTGCGCCCAGATGCGGCGGAAGAAGCCGGCGAGATCGCGCACGTCCTTGCCGGCAACCGAGAGCACAATGTCGCCGGTGCGCAGATCCGCTTGCTTGGCCGGTCCGCGGTCGGCGAGACCGACGATCACAAGCCGGTTCTCGACTTCGGTGGCGTAAAGGCCGAGCCACGGCCGGGGCGGTGCGTTCCTGCGGCCGAATTTGAGAAGATCGTCGATGATCGGTTTTAGAAGATCGATGGGCACCATCATGTTGATGTTTTGCGTCTGTCCCCGCTCAGCGGCGTGCTGGAGCTGCAGCGAACCAATGCCGAGAAGATCGCCGTTGGGGCCAATCAAAGCGGTGCCGCCCCAATTCGGATGTGCCGGCGCGGTAAAGATCGCCTCGTCGATTACGTATTCCCAATAACCGGCGAACTCCTGCTTGGCGACGATACGCGCGGCCACCGAGCGATGGCGCCCGCCATAGCCGCCGATAACGACGCGCTCGCCGAGCGACGCGGCGGCCGACTCGCCGATTTGCAGCGATGCCACATCAAGCTTAGCCAGCGCTTGAACGAGCCCGAAGCCGGTCTCCTGATCGTAGCCCAGCACGTGTCCCGGCACTGAGCGGCCGTCGCTCAGCGCGATCCAAATGTTCTCGGCTTCAGTGATCAGATAACCGATTGTGAGGATTAAGCCATTGCCGCGGATGAAGACGCCATTGCCGGCCCGCTCGGTGCCAAGCGTATCGGCCGTGAACGCGTCAGCCGGAACCGTGGCGTGCAAACCGACCACGCAGGACAGCGCGCGCTCGAGATCGTAGCCGTAATCTCCCGGCTTCGGTTGTACGGCGGACGGCACTTTCCAGTCGCTCACGGACGGCATTCGTTACTTCTCGCTCGCACCGGCAGGCGCAATGAGGATTTTGCCGCCGAGTTGAGGTCTTCGGCAAGATACCGGCTTTCCGCTATGTGTAGACGGCGCATGCTGCGATCAAGGCCGCTGCCGGCTTGGCGCACGGTTACGCGCCGGACAGGCTCGCATCGAGAAACTCCTTCGACCAGCGCGAATAGTCGGCCTGACGCGTGACCTGCTTCATTAGGTCCGGTGTTGCGACAGCTTTGATGCTGGCCGGCGGTGTGCCAGCGCGCAGCGCTTTGAGCGTCTCGTGCACGGCATTTACCGCCGCCATGAATGGTAGGTGGCCCTGGAGGCAAACGCGGACATTGCGCGCGCTGAGATAATCCAGATCGTAAAGCTCAGGTCCGGGGCTGCCGAGAAAGAGCGGCAGCTTGACTGCGGCGGCGACGGCGTCGAGCTGGGCGCGCGTTTTCACACCGGCCATGAACAGCATGTCGACGCCGGCGTCCTCGTAGGCCTTCAACCGCGCGATCGTGTCGCCGACGCCGGTGATCGCCATTGCGCTGGTGCGGCCGACGATGACGAGCCGCTTGTCCTGGCGGCCGGCAAGCGCCGCCCGCATCTTGCCGACGCCCTCCGCGATCGGGATCAGGCTCGGCCCGCTCGATCCGTAGCTGGTCGGTAAAACGGTGTCCTCGATGGTCAATGCCGCGACGCCCGCGGTTTCCAGCTCCTCGACCGTGCGCTTGACGCTGAGCGCATTGCCGTAGCCGTGGTCAGCGTCGACCAGCAATGGCAATTTGCCGGCGCGATTGATCCGATAGGCCTGCTGCGCGAATTCGGTCAGCGTCAGCACCACCACATCGGGCGCGCCGAGCACCGTGAACGATGCGATTGAGCCCGCGAACATGCCGGCTTCGAAGCCGAGATCTTCGGCGATGCGCGCCGAGATGGCGTCGTAGACCGACCCCGGATAGATGCAACGCGATCCCGCAATGAGGGAGCGCAAGCGCTCCCGCCGGTCCGTCCAATCCATGCTGATGCCCCTGCTGCCTGGTTTGCTGCGGCGGTGTTCTAACACGTCGCGCGCCGCCGCGCCTGCAGCTCATCGATCATTGCCGCAGCGTCGGAAAAATCGATCGAGGCGACAAAGCTATTCAACTTATCGGCTACTTGGACGCGGCGTCGACCGGCGCGCCGGTCTGCTGCTCCAATTCTTTCAGCTTTTTCTGCAGGAACGGCAGGCTCGCGACCAACGCGCAATTCGCGTGATCCGCGACCGCCTGCTTTTGCACCTGATCCCATCGCGCGTCGGCATCCTGTTTGTTCCAAGGACGTTTGGTCTCGACGTTGAATGCTCCCTGCGCGGCGAGATTATCAAGCGAACGACGATAGTCTTGGAGATTAAGAACGCGATCGCGCAACTCGAAATAAAAATTGCTGCCGTTCAGGTCGCTGCAATGACGCAGGCCGGACGCAAAATTTCGCTGCGCCATTTGGGCGTCGAAAATCTTGGCCTTGAGATCGTTAAGGGGATTCGCGTTTTGCGCGTTTTGCGCCTGCAGCGGGCTGCACAGAGGCAGTGCCAGCAGAGCCGCCGAGAACCCTATGCGTGTCATTTCCGTCTCCCGTTAAAACCGCGGAAATGTCGATTGATGAGAAATTTTATACCATAAGAGAGTAATTTACCGACTGTTGACCATGGCCGCGAAGTGCCGTTTTGGCGGTCAGATCGCCCGCGGAAACCACTGTTTTTGCCTTGTTCCCGCCTAATGTTGCCGGCAAGACTGGGCGGATTAGGGACCTTGGGGGGCCTGCTGTGCGGTGGATGAGCCTTACGATGGCAGTGGCGGCGCTGGCCGCGTCAGCTGGCGGTGCTGCAGCGCAATATTATCCGCCCCCGGGCTATCAATCGCCTCCTCCACCCGGTTACGTCGGGGGGCCGGTCTACCGCGATGCGCGCGGCGTCCCGATCAATCCGGGTTATGTTCAGCCGGCCCCGGGCGAAGAGGTCTATGACGGACCGCCGCCATATGGCCGGTCGTTTTTCCCGCCGCAGCCAATGCCGGTCCTCAATGGCGGGCTCATGCAACGGCCGCCGAGCGATCTTGCCGACGTGTCCAGTTCCGCAGATGTGACCGGTACGGTTCGCGGCGCCGCCGTCGATCCCGGAGCGCCGCCCCCCGGTACCATTCCCGGCGGCAATGCCGCGTCGCCGCGCTCGAATTCAACGGTCATCGCCTCGCTGCCGCCCGAAGACCAGCCGGAGCAAGGACCGCGCAAGGATCTGCCGGAGCGCTTCCGCCGTCAGATCGTCAGCTTCACCACGACCGAGCCGGCCGGCACCGTCATCATCGATACGCCGAACACGTACCTGTATCTCGTGCTCGGCAATGGCAAGGCGATACGCTACGGCGTCGGCGTCGGCCGCGACGGCTTCACCTGGTCCGGCAGCGAGCGCATCAGCAACATGAAGGAATGGCCGGATTGGCATCCGCCTAAGGAGATGATCGAGCGGCAACCTTATCTGCCCCGCTTCATGGCTGGCGGTGAAACCAATCCGCTCGGCGCGCGCGCGCTCTATCTCGGCAACACCGTCTACCGCATCCACGGCACCAATCAGCCGTCGACCATCGGCAGCTTCGTATCTTCGGGCTGCATCAGGCTGACCAACGACGATATCGAAGACCTGTACAATCGGGTGAACGTCGGCACGCGCGTTGTCGTGCTGCCGGGCAGCAATCCGGATGCGGCGGCGCTATCGCAGCGTTCGATCGCCCGCTAGAGCGGGATGAGATTTCGTTGAATCGTAATCCCGCTCTAGCTTTTTGTTTGAGCATGATCTTTTCCGACCTGCCTTCGCCCGCCGAAGCATCGAACGAGCGGACAAGGAGTTGGCTGGGCTTCGCGCAGGCGGGAAACCGGTTACCACTTTTCGGGATCATGCTTTAGGCCGCCTGTAATTTCCTTGGCGCTGGAATCCCGATCGGCAATTTGGATGTTGCCGCGCGGTGGCGCCCATCGTTGTCATTTTTAACATTGGTTTTCGGCCGACTCAGCTAAGGTTGATGAGGCGGATTCATCCGTTTAGCGGCGCCCTCGCCATGATCGCGAAGCTTTGTCAAGCGTGGTTTTCGCGGATCGCGCGGGTATTCAGCGAGGCCCAATGTTCCCGAACGTTCGTCTGCTGGTCGTAGCGGTTGTGGCTGCGATTGCCGGAATCGCTTGCGGATTGGGCTTGTTCGCGACGTTCCGCGTCAATCACGAACCGTTGGCGCGCTTTGCGGAGGGCGGCCCGCCGCTGCAGCTTGCATTCGACAATCTCGCGCCCATGCCAGATGCGGCGGCCGCGGTGGCGGCGCGATATCCACTTAATGACGCGGCAAGGCCGCCTTCCGCCCCAGTGCTTATTCCGCCGCCGAACTCGGCGCCGGATTCTGCCGAGACCGGCTCAGCGCTTGGCGAGGGCTCGGCGAATGCCGAGTACGGCACGGGCACCGCCGCTTCGGCGGGTCAAAAAGACGAGATAAGCGTCGCCGCCGTCACGCCTGACGCGCAATCGATCGGCGTTGCTGAAAATATTGCGATGGGTCAGCACGCAGCCGATGTGGCAACGCCGGGTGAGCAGGAGCCCAACCCGTCTCCACCGCCAATCGAATCCGCCGCATCCAGCGCAACAGAGGTCGCCGCCGCTTCGGCCGCGGCCGCCACAGCATCTGGCGCAACAGATGCCCCCGCCGTTTCAGGCGTAACCGACGCTGCCGCGGAGAAAAGCGCGCCGGCCAAGTCGGCCGCTGAGAACCAGGAGCCGGCGGCGAAGGAAACCAAACCGTCCGCGATCGACGTCGCTAAACCGCCGGCCAAGCCAACCGCCAAAGCGGCGCGTCCGGCGAAACCGATACGCCGTGCGACTAAGGCAATTCGCATCCGGCGAACGCCAACCACAGTGGCGGCGCAGCCGGCCAATGCGTGGACGCAGCCGACCTACCAATGGCCCGACGCCACCCTGACGTCGCAAACCGTGCGGCGCGTCGTGGTGAAGCGGCATCGCGCGGCGAAGAAAGCGGCGCCGGCCACGCAATCCAACTTGACGGGCGCAACCGCCGGCGTCGGCGCCCAATAGCAAGATGGCGGTATTGACGCGGGCTAAGCCGGCGCGCTGATAGCTGCCGGTGCTCGTAACGATACGCAAAGAATTCGCGTGGTCCCACTATCCGTCCTCGATCTGTCGCCGGTCACCACGGCCACGCCTGGCTCCGTTGCCTTGCATAATTCCTTGGATTTGGCGCGGCTCGCCGAGCGGCTGGGCTACACGCGCTATTGGCTTGCCGAACATCACAATCTGGCGAATATCGCGAGCTCATCTCCCGAGCTCATGATCGGGCAAATCGCAGCCGCTACCTCGCGCATTCACGTCGGCTCGGGCGGCGTGATGTTGCCCAATCATGCACCGCTCATGGTCGCCGAGCGCTTCAAGGTGTTGGAGGCACTGTTTCCGGGCCGCATCGATCTCGGTCTTGGCCGCGCGCCGGGTACCGATCCGGTCACTTCCTACGCCCTGCGCGCCAGGCAGGATCCGCGGGCGGGCGACGAATTCCTCGAGCGCTTTCAGGAATTACTGCTGCTTGAGAACGGCGGTTTCCCGCAAGGGCATCCATTCCGCAACGTACGCGCCATGCCTGCCGATGTGGCGCTGCCGCCGATTTGGTTGCTGGGCTCGAGCGGCTACAGCGCCGAGCTTGCCGCGGCGTTCGGGCTCGGCTTTGCCTTTGCGCATCACTTTGCCGATTACGACGCCGCGAGCGCGATGCTCGGTTACCGCGAACGTTTCAAGCCGTCGGCGACGCTGGCGCGACCTTATGCGATTGTGGCCACCGCAGCAGTGGTGGCGGACAATGATGCGGAAGCTGAGCGCATCGCGGCGAGCGCCGCGTTGCATTACGTGCGCCGCGCCAAGGGAGAATATCTGCCGCTGGAATCGCCCGAAGTGGCCGCGGCGTATCCTTATACGCCGATCGATCGCGAGCGCATGGCGCGCCAGCGCGCGCGCTTGGCCGTTGGCAGCGCGACGGCCGTCAAGGATCGGCTCGTGGCCCTGGCGGCGGCGACGCGTGCGGATGAAATTATGATCACCAGCATGGTGTACGACCATGCGGCGCGCCGACATTCCTATGAACTATTGGCGGAAGTCTTTGCTTTGCCGCGCTGACTTAAGTCGCGCGGCCGACAATGGTTGCGCAATTCCGCATCGCGTGGCCGCGCAATTGGAATGCAGCGTTTTAATCGCGCAGCGATATAAACACTGGCGTCGATCTTTCCGTCACCGAAGTTTTGCCGCAATTCGCCCCCGCCGCGACACACTCGCGATCTGGCGAAAGCTTATTCGCTCTACTAAGATTGTAGCTGCTGGGCTTAGACGTTTCACGTTGGCTGGGGGCAGTATTGGCCACGACAACCGCGCGGCGCGACCAAACACCGTACCGTGTACTGCGCTGCCAGCGCCGTGCAAGCAGCGACTTTTTTGCGTTCGGCATTGCTCTTGCCGTCGCTGTGACCGCAACAGCCGCGCCGGCAGCGGCGAGTTATAGGATAGGATATTGGGGCCCGCATATTTGGACCCCGCATAAACGAGGCGCGCATAATCCAAAAACCGCCGAGCGCGCCGGCAAAGAATCCGTCGCCGACATTCCGAAAGGCCCGCTGCAGATTTTCATTTCGATCAATCAGCAGAAGATGCACGTCTACGGCAACGGCGTGCACTTCGCCGATACGTCAATAGCGACGGGGGTGCCGAGCCTGCCGACGCCGCTCGGCGTCTTCAGCGTCATCCAAAAGCAGGTTTTTCATCGCTCGAATATCTACAGCAATGCGCCGATGCCCTACATGCAGCGCATCACCTGGTCCGGCGTCGCCATGCATGAAGGTGAAAGCATCGGCCATCGGGCGTCGCACGGCTGCATCCGCATGCCGCGCGATTTCGCCATCCGGCTGTATCGCCTGACCAAGCTCGGCACCCGCGTCATTATTGCTAACTCCGAACTAAAGCCGGCGGAATTCGCCGATCCGCATTTGTTCGTGCACAAGGAAAAGCCGCCTGAAATCGCGACGACGCCGTCGAATAGCGTCGAGACCGCGGCGGCCAAGCCCGCCGAGCTCACCGTGCAAGCGAACGCTCCTCCGCTGTTGCAGCCGGTACAGGCAGATGTTCTCACCCCGCAGCTCGCCGCACCGGCAGTCGGCGCCGATGCCAAGATCGAAAGTCAAAAGGCCGAAAGTCCGAAGCTCGAAAACGCCGTTCATCCCGCCGATCCAGGTAAAGCCGGCGATGCGACCGCACCGACGCCGCCCAGCCCAGCGGAATTGGCGAAAGTCGCAGCGGCCAAGAAAACGCAGATCGCGATATTCATCAGCCGTAAGCGGCAGCGGCTTTATGTACGGCAAAATTTCGAGCCGCTGTTCGACGCACCGGTCGCGATCGCCCAGCCGGAAGCGCCATTGGGGACCCACGTATTCACCGCGCTTGAATTCACCGGGCCAGACCGCACCACGCTGCGCTGGAACGTTGTCTCGCTGCCCGGCGAGGCGCCGAAGCGGGTGCGCTATGTCGAAGAACGCGGCCGCTACGGTGAGCCTCGCCGGCGTCGCCGCGAGGTCGTAGACGAAAGGGCGACTGATGCACCGCCGCCGCAAAGTCCGGCGCAAGTCCTGGCCCGCATCGACATTCCGCCGGACATGAGCGAAGCGATTTCCCAGATGATCGTGCCGGGCTCCTCGCTCGTCGTATCGGATCAAGGTCTCGGCGACGAAACCGGCGAGGGCACGGATTTCGTTGTCGTTACGCATTGATTTGTAGCCGGATATCACTCGGCGATCGAGTCGATCCGAGCTACATGTGGGTTGAGCGCGGCCAAGCGCGCCGATAGTCTCGCCGGCCAGCCAGCGGATGCTGCCATTGGCTGCGCAGCGACGGAAACTTCAAGGAGGATCAAATTGGGTAAGCCCTTTACATTGACTGCCTCGGACAATTTCAAGCTTGGCGCCTATCGCGCCGACCCGACCGGAAAATCCAAAGGCGGCATCGTCGTCATTCAGGAAATCTTCGGCGTCAATCATCACATCCGCGCCGTCTGCGACCGGCTGGCCGGCGAAGGCTATGCGGCGCTGGCGCCGGCGGTGTTCGACCGGCAGCAGCCGAATTTCGAATCCGGCTACTCGCCCGATGAGATCGCCAATGCGCGCAAGTTCGTCGCCAATCCGGATTGGGGCGCGATGTTGCGCGACGTGCAGGCCGCGATCGACGAGCTGAAAAAGAGCGGTCCGGTCGCCATCATGGGC
>DASZCJ010000345.1:0-17932 GCA_035943155.1 Xanthobacteraceae bacterium
AGTTGGGGTCGCGCGAGGAAATATCGCGGGCGAAGGTCCAGACATCCGTCACGTCCGTAACCTTTTCGGCGTTGCCGTCGATAACGGCGCCGGTGCGATCGCGTGTGGCGGAAATCAGCTTTGAGACAAAGCGCATGGTGATCTGTGCGGTGGTCCGATTACGCAGTTCAGCAGCGGTGATCGTGGAACCGTCGATCGAGACAAAGCGCGTCTCGGCGGTCTCGTTGCGGCCCTCCCGCTCGGTAATAGCCGCATCGAAACCGTCGAATACTTCCCGCGACAGCAAGCTGCGCAGTTGCCGGCGGTCGCCGTTGGCGAAAGCGGTCACGATCATCTCGTAAGCGGCGCGCGCACCGGTGATGAAGTGCTGGGCGTCGAAATTCGGATCGGCGGCCACTATGGCATCAAGGCCGGCCGCAACCGCCGATCCGCTCTCGGCTATATCCTTCCAGCGTTCCGCGGGTGGTGCAGCGGCTTCGCCGGGCCGCGGCGCCGCGTCGGCGCCGCGCTGCGGCAGGGTCACGACCTTCTCACCGGCCGGGCTGCGCACCGCGTCCCGCGCCGAATACGGATCGTAGGGTGGCCGCTCGCGGCCGGTACGGTGACCCAAGACACTGCGCAATCGCAGGAAAATGAACACTGCGAGGGCGAGGAAAATGATGGTGTAAATGTCGAACACTTCGGCCATTCTTTCGCCATCGCGACGAGCGGGCAGTAAGATTCCGGGATCGGTTCGAATGACCAAACCGCGGCAGGACACCCGGTTCCCGCTCTATGTAGGCACGCAGGTTAAGTCATCCAGTGGCGGCTCGCGTCATTCTAGCGCGCCAGCGTGCAGATTAGACGATCACCGTCGCCGCGCCAATAATGCCGGCGCTCGGTCACAAAGACAAAAGCCATAGGCAGTCCCATTGGCAGCCCCATGGCAGCCCCATGGGCATTCCATAGGCTTTTTTGGCCCCGCCGGCGGGCTGGCAAACGCATTCCTGCCATTGTTCGCGCCCGCGCCGCATGTTAGCCAAGCCGGCTCAAGGCCGGAGACAACAATGTCGACGACGAATGGTGGCCCCACGCCGCAAGCGGGTGGCCCGCAAATACCGGTGCCGCAGCTCGGCGTCCTTGCGCAATATGTAAAGGACTTCTCGTTCGAGAATCCAAATGCGCCGCGCGCTTTGACGCCGAACGCCCAGCAGCCGTCGATAAAAATCAATATTGGTGTCGAAGTGGCACCGCTAGCTGAAAACGACGTCGAGGTGACGCTGCGGCTTGAGGGAAAGGCGGAAGTTCAAGGCTTCGTGCTGTTCGGCTTTGAACTGCTTTATGCCGGCGTATTTCGCATTCTCAACGTGCCGCAGGAAAGCCTGCAGCCGATGGTTATGATCGAATGCCCGCGCTTGCTGTTTCCGTTCGCGCGAGAAATCGTCGCCACGGCGACACGTAACGGCGGCTTTCCGCCTTTGATGCTCGAGCCGGTTGATTTCGCGACTTTGTATCGCGACCGCATGGCCGTGGGACAGCCCGCGGCTGCGCCGCCACTTAATCTAAGCTGAGGTAATCGCGCCAGATAGCGTTTTCGCCAAGACTGGCGATGAACTGCCGATGCGCCGCCTGCGCGTCGGCGTTCAGCCGCGGCGGCAGTGGTACCGGCCGCTCGCGCACTGCGGTGATTTCGCCGGGCGCAAGGATTGGCGGCGCCTGCGAAAGGATAAGCTGCGCCTGACGCGCGCCCGTGAGTTCGACATAGATTTCAGCCAAGAGCTCGGCATCGAGCAATGCGCCATGCTTGATGCGCCGCGAATTGTCGATCGCGTAACGGGCACACAAATCATCAAGCCGGTTTGAGGCTCCTGGATGCTTACGGCGGGCAAGTAGAAGGGCGTCGACGATGCGCTCGCGGGTCACCACCGGGTGGCCAGCGCGTTCCAACTCGGCATTGAGGAAAGCCAGATCGAACATTGCGTTGTGGGCAACGATCTGGGCATCGCCAAGAAACTCTATGAGCTCTCCCGCCCGATGCGCAAACAACGGCTGCTCTTTTAAAAACTCGATCGTCAACCCATGGATCTGCAGGGCCGATTGCGGCATATCGCGTTCCGGGTTGAAATAACCATGGAATGTTTTGCCGGTCGGGAACCGATTGAGGAGCTCGATGCAGCCAATCTCGACCATTCGATCTCCGGTAAGCGGATCGAGACCGGTAGTTTCGGTATCTAAGACAATTTCGCGCATCGCTCTGTTCGTCCGCCGGTGCGAATCACCGGCTGCGCATTGTAGCGACACTCTGCAAAATGTCTCGAATCTGCGCTCGGGTTTGTTCGAAACCTTGCGAGCTATCCACGACGAAATCGGCGCGCCGGCGCTTTTGCGAGTCGGGCATTTGCTTGGCAAGGAGTGTTGCAAATTTCTCTTCTGTCATGCCAGGCCGGCCTAAAGCGCGCGCGCGCTGCATCTCGGCAGGAGCCGAAACCACAACGACTGCATCGCATTGCGATTCGGCCGTGGTTTCGAACAATAGCGGTATATCGACGACCACGATCGGTGCGCCGCGGGCTTGTGCCTGTGCCAGGAATTTTTCCCGCGAAGCGGTAACGAGCGGATGAATGATGGCCTCAAGGCGGGCGAGCGCCGCCTGATCGTTAAGGACCATCGCAGCAAGCGTGTTGCGATCGACCTTGCCGTCCGATGTCGAGCCGGGAAAAGCCCGTTCGATCACGGAGACGGCTTCGCCCTCATAGAGCGCGTGCACGACGGCGTCTGAATCATGGACCGGGACGCCACATTCGGCGAAGAACTTCGCCGCCGTGGATTTTCCCATGCCGAGCGAGCCGGTCAGGCAAAGCACGAATGACCGCTGCGCAGTCATCGCGCGAGGCACCCTTTGCGCCGCAAAAATTCCAGCACTTCCATCAGCGGCAGGCCCAGCACCGTGAAGTAGTCGCCGTCCACCCGCTCAAACAGCTGCACGCCGAGACCTTCGAGCTGATAGGCGCCCACGCTTGCCGTGGCGGCGTCGCCGACTGCGTCGAGGTAAAGCTCGAGAAGGTCGTCGGAGAAATTGCGCATGGTCAGCCGAGCCATAGCGACATATTCGAACAGCACCGCGCCATGCTGCACGAATGCGACGGCCGAGTGAAGTTTGTGGCTGCGGCCGCAAAGTGCGCGGAGCTGTGCCCGCGCCGTTTTGCGATCCGCCGGCTTGGCGAGGCGTCTGGCGTCAAGCGTAAGCGTCTGATCTGCGCCCAGCGTCAGACGTCCACGATAACGGCTCTCCACCGCGATGGCTTTTTCGCGCGCCAAGAGCGCCGCCACAGCGCCGGCCGATTGCGCCGTGGCGGCGGATTCCAAACCGCGTTCCAAACCGCGTTCATCGATATCGGCCGGATGGGTCTCGACCGGCACGCCGGCTGCCGTAAGCAGCATTCGTCGCGCGCTACTTCGCGAGGCCAGAACAAGCGGCGCGTCGGCGAGCCATAGCCCCATCGCGCGCCTCAGGACACGTGCTGGCGTCGCCGCTCGCCGAGATGTGCAAGCACCGCCGCAGCGGTCTCCTCAATCGACCGGCGCGTCACATCAATCAGCGGCCAGTTGTGCTTGGCGCATAGCCGCCGCGATGCGGCAACTTCCTCGGCGACGGCTTGCCGATCGATGTACTGATCGTCGTCGCGATGCGCTTTGAGCCCGAGCAGCCGGTTTTGCCGAATTTGCACGATTCGCTCCGGCGTCGCGTACAGTCCAACTACCAAGGGACGTTTCAATGCTTCAACACGCGCGGGCAAGGACACGCCCGGGACCAATGGGACGTTCGCTGTTTTGACCCCGCGATTGGCGAGATAGATGGAGGTCGGAGTTTTTGAGGTTCGTGAAACCCCAACCAGCACGACGTCAGCCTCTTCCAGATCTTCGATGTGCTGGCCGTCATCGTGCAGCATGGTGTAGTTAAGAGCATCAATGCGGCGGAAATACTCCGCGTTGAGCGTGTGCTGTGCGCCAACTTTATGCGTCGATTCGGAGCCGAGATACGATTGGAAGAGATGCAGCACCGGTCCCAAAATCGACAGACAGGGCAGGCCTAGAGCGCGGCATTTTTCTTCCAGACGTTCCACCAAGTTTTCCTCAAGCAAGGTGTACAAGACGATTCCCGGAGATTCTTCGATCTCGGCCAAGACCCGATCGAGCTGCTTTTGCGTTCGCACCAGCGGATGCACGTGTTCCACCGGCATCACCCTGGCATATTGCGCGGCTGCGGCCCGCGCGACGGTGATCAAGGTCTCACCGGTCGCATCCGAAATCAGATGGAGGTGGAAATAGCCCGTCGTCTGCGCCATGGAACCACTAAGCCGGCTGTATAAGCTGTTGATTGGCCGGGAGAAGGCCACGGCCTTTGCGATGGTGCAAGCAGATTACCCGAAACAACCTCTATTCCATCCACACAGCTGAGCATCCGGCATTCTAATCGAAGCAGTAAATCCGCTACTGGTGACATGTGGACACCGGCTTAACAACGACCCCGGAAATGGTCGTAAATCGGCGTGGCGCTTGCGGTGCGGAGCTGCAGGGCCCAAGCAGCGCAGCCTGGGGATATGTGGGTAAACCGTGCATGGCCTGTGCGAGCTAATTTATGAGTCTAATCAACTGTTCAAGCACTACTACAGATTCTAAAAATCTATTTTATTGGTATTAGAGGGAGCGCGTATAATCTGTGACTAAACCATTATTAGATGTTCTGGCCGGCGAACGGCAAGCCGTTCCGCCAATCTGGCTAATGCGCCAAGCCGGAAGATATTTGCCGGAATATCAAGATATTCGTCGCAAGATCGAAAATTTCCTCGATCTTTGCTTCAATCCAAAATTAGCGACCGAAGTAACATTGCAACCGATCCGCCGTTTTGGATTCGATGCTGCAATCTTATTTTCCGATATTTTGGTCATTCCGCATGCGCTCGGCCAACGCGTTTCGTTTACGCAAGCCGATGGACCAAAACTGGATGCGCTCAACGGCGCCGACGGCTTGCGTAAGCTCCAACACGAGCTCGATCATGCGCGACTTGCGCCCGTCTATGAAACGATTGGGCGCGTGAAAGAACAACTGCCGCGCAACATTACATTGCTTGGCTTTTGTGGCGCACCATGGACCTTGGCAACTTATATGATTGCCGGGACGGGAACGCCCGATCAGCTTCCTGCCCGCGAATTTGCTTACCGGCATCCGGACGTGTTCGACGCCTTAATCGACGTCCTGGTCGAGGCCGCGGCGAGTTATTTGATCCGCCAATTCGAATCTGGCGTCGATGCCGTGCAGATTTTCGACACATGGGCGGGGGTCGTGGCCAGTGACGAATTTGACAGGTGCTGTATCGAGCCTTGCACGCGTATTGCTGCTGCGGTCCGAGCGCAAATACCAGGGGCAAAAATTATCGGCTTTCCGCGCGGCGCCGGCAGCAAATTGCGGAGATACATCGCTGCAGTCGCGGTCGATGCCGTTGGATTGGACTGGACGATCGATCTTGAATTCGCGCGCGAACAGCTGCAGACGCAAAAACCGATTCAAGGCAACCTCGATCCGGTGGCGCTTTTGGTTGGCGGAAAAGCGCTTGATCGTGCTGTCGATCGCATACTGGAAAGCTTCGCCGCTGGACCGTTTATCTTCAATCTCGGCCACGGCGTGCTACCAGAAACCCCGGTAGCGCATGTCGAGCAACTGGTCGCTCGGGTCCGCGCCGCAACCTGAGACGCGCGAGCACATGTACGATTGGATCAAGGCGTTCCACGTCATTGCGGTCATCGCCTGGCTGGCGGGAATGCTCTATCTGCCGCGGCTGTTCGTCTACCACTGCACCGCGGAGAGGGGCTCGGTGCAGTCGGAAACCTTCAAGATCATGGAGCGGCGGCTGCTTCGCGTCATTATCAACCCGGCGATGATCGTCACCTGGCTCTTGGGCCTTTGGCTCGCCTGGCACGGCCCTGATTCGCACTATGGGTGGTTCGCTTCCGGGTGGCTGCAGGCCAAATTCGCGTTGGTGCTTGTGCTGTCCGCCGTGCACGGATGGTGCGCGCGATGGGCGCGCGACTTTGCCCTTGATCGCAACCGGCATTCGCAGAGATTCTATCGTATTATCAACGAAGTACCGGCGATCATGATGGCCGCAATCGTCATTCTCGCGGTGGTGAAACCGCTCTGACGGTAACGACTTGCTAAGGCGAAATTCGGCTTTGCCCTTGCCTGAAGTGCGGTCTTTTCTTATCTTCAGGCTACTCCCACCCAACGTAGGCAGATGCAGTTGCGTTTTGGCTCCAGCGAACTGGAGCCACCAGTGCATCGGGGCCTAGGGTTCCAAGCCCTTACAGCCCAAAGACCTGCGACCTTCCTGCCGCCAGCGACGCCACCATTCAATTCCTGCCGCTGGCGCCAAATTTCCACAGGACATTCTATGCGAGAAATGAAACTGCAAGAACTCAAGACCAAGACTCCAGCGGAGCTTGTGTCCTTTGCCGAAGAGCTCGAGGTCGAGAACGCCTCGACCATGCGCAAGCAGGAGCTGATGTTCGGCATCCTCAAACAGCTATCTGTGCGCGAAACGGACATCGTCGGCGAAGGCGTCGTTGAAGTGCTGCCTGACGGCTTCGGCTTTCTGCGCTCGCCGGAAGCAAACTACCTGCCCGGTCCGGACGACATTTACGTTTCGCCTTCGCAAATCCGCCGTTTCGGATTGCGCACCGGCGATACGATCGATGGTCACATCCGAAGCCCCAAGGAAGGCGAGCGCTATTTTGCTCTGCTCAAGGTCAATTCGCTGAATTTTGAAGATCCGGAGAAAGCTCGCCACAAGGTCAATTTCGACAACCTGACGCCGCTCTATCCGGACGAGTGGCTGAAGATGGAATACGAGGATCCGACCAAGAAGGACCTCTCCGCTCGTGTCATCGATATCGTCGCGCCGGTCGGCAAGGGGCAGCGCGCACTGATCGTGTCGCCGCCGCGCACCGGCAAGACCGTGCTTTTGCAAAATATCGCGCATTCGATCACGCACAATCATCCGGAATGCTACCTGATCGTGCTGTTGATTGATGAGCGACCCGAAGAAGTCACCGACATGCAGCGTTCGGTGAAGGGCGAGGTGATCTCCTCAACCTTCGACGAACCGGCGGTGCGCCACGTTCAGGTCGCCGAAATGGTGATCGAGAAAGCAAAGCGTCTGGTCGAGCACGGCCGCGACGTCGTGATCCTGCTCGACTCCATCACCCGTCTCGGCCGCGCCTACAACACCGTGGTGCCCTCTTCGGGCAAGGTGCTCACCGGCGGTGTCGACGCCAATGCCTTGCAGCGCCCGAAGCGCTTCTTCGGCGCGGCGCGCAACATCGAGGAAGGCGGCTCGCTCACCATCATCGCCACTGCACTGATCGACACCGGCAGCCGCATGGACGAAGTGATTTTCGAAGAGTTCAAGGGCACCGGCAATTCGGAGTTGATCCTCGACCGCAAGGTTGCCGACAAGCGCACCTTCCCGTCGATGGACATCACCCGGTCCGGCACGCGCAAGGAAGAGCTCCTGGTGCCGCCCGATCAGCTCAAGAAAATGTACGTGCTGCGCCGTATTCTCAATCCGATGGGGACGATGGACGCCATCGACTTCCTGCTCGACAAGCTGCGCAACACCAAGAACAATTCTGAGTTCTTCGACTCGATGAATACGTAAGCGCGGTTCGGTCGTTATTCTGACTTTACCGGCTAGTATCCGGCCACCACCCAACGCCTCAAGAACCTCGCATCGTCGCGATTGCGGCGGCAAGCGCTGCGGCATCGGTGACCGGCAGCGAACAGGTCTCGTCGATACAGATGAAGGCTTGCGGCTCATGCGCGACAGCGAGCTTGTCGCGCGCCGGGTGTGACGGCGACAGCGCATCGGCTGCGCCGGCGTGAAGCACGACGCGATCGAGCGGCGGCAGGCGCCGTGCCGCAGCAAGCAAAGCTTCCGCAGCCGCGCCCTGCCCGGTCACCACAATCTCGGCGCCGCGCAGCCGCAGATCGATGGCGTTGAGCATCGCCATATGCATGTAAAGGTTCTCGGCGATGTGCGGCGCGATCGCGGCAATTAATCGATCGGCTTGGTCGCGCCAGGACTCATCGCCGGCCAGCACCGCCAACCGGATGAGATTTTGTGCGGCGACCGCGTTGTGGTTCGGCGTCGCCTCATCGGTGGTAGCGGCCGGCCGGATGACCAGCCCTTCGGCGTCCGCGGCAGTGAGATAATACGTGCCGCCTTCCCGGTTGGCGTAATCGCGGTCCAACGCCTGCTGCCATTCGAGAGCACGGTCGAGATAGCCGCGCGTACCGCTCGCTTCATGCAGCGCCAGCGCGGCGCGGATCATGGCGGCGAAATCCGAAGCAAGCCCTGGAAATTTCAGCTTGCCTTGACGCCAGGAATGACCGAGCCGATCGCCGCGGCGCATGGCGCTGGCAATGAAGTCGAAGGCGCGGCGCGCCATGTCGAGCCATGCCGGTTCGTCGAGAATGGTGGCGGCATTGGCGAGCGCTGCGATCATCAGCCCGTTCCAATCCGCCAGCACCTTGTCATCAAGGCCCGGACGCACCCGCGCGGCGCGCACCGACAAAAGTTTGTCGCGCAAACCGGTAAGGCGCGCCTCGTCGGCGTCGCTGCGCGGAAGCGGCTTCAGCCGGTTGAGAATGTTATGACCTTCGAAATTGCCGGCTGGCGTGACGTCATAGTGATGGGCGAAAAATTCGCCGTCCTCGATCCCAAGCTGCTGGATCACTTCATCGTAGGACCAGACGTAGAACTTTCCTTCTTCGCCTTCGGAGTCGGCATCAAGTGACGCCGAGAACGCACCCTCCTCCGTCGTCATTTCCCGCTCGAGCCAGGCTACGGTCTCATAAGCGCGCCGCCGATACAGGTCCTTGCCAGTGCGCTGATAAGCGATTGCCAGCAATTCGAGAAGCTGCGCGTTGTCGTAGAGCATTTTTTCGAAATGCGGCACGAGCCAGCGTTCGTCCACCGAATAGCGTGCAAAACCGCCACCGAGATGATCGTAGATGCCGCCTTCGCAGATATGGTCGAGCGTGATTTCGACCGCCGCGAAATAGCGGTTCTCGCCAGTGCGCAGGCCGGCGCGCCACAGGCATTCGAACAGCGAGCTTTGCGGAAATTTCGGCGCGCCGCGGGTGCCGCCATTGACGGGATCGATCAGCCCGCCGAGCTGTCGAGCGGCATTGTCGAGCTCGGCGCGCCCGATCGTTGCCATGCCGGCGGGGCGCGCCGCGGCGGCCAGCCGTTCCATCAGCGCCGCGCGGTTGCGCTCGATCTTGGCAGGCTCATCGCGAAACAGCCGCGCGATCTCGCGCAGCACGTCGACAAAGGCCGGCTTGCCGTACCGCGCCGTTTTGGGGAAATAAGTCCCGCCCCAAATCGGCTCACCGTCGCGTGTAAGGAACATGGTCAGCGGCCAGCCGCCATGCTCGCCGAGGTGATGTAGCGCCGCCATATAGATCTGATCGATCTCGGGCCGCTCCTCGCGATCCACTTTGATATTGACGAACAGGTCGTTCATCACGCGAGCGGTCGCTTCATCCTCGAAACTCTCGTGCGCCATGACATGGCACCAGTGGCAGGCGGCATAGCCGACAGACAAAAGGATGGGCTTGTTGCTGCGCTTTGCTTCGGCCAGAGCTTCGGGTCCCCAGGCCCGCCATTCGACTGGATTATCTTTATGCTGGAGCAGATAAGGGCTCGTCTCTTCGGCGAGACGGTTGCCGCCCCCGGCGGCGGGGTTCGACTGCGTTGATGGCTGCGTTGACGGTTGCGTTGACGGTTGCGTTGACATGGACGCACCGTAGCAAGTTGCCCCCATCGCGCGAAGCTAGTAAGCGCCAACCCTGCAACATGGCCGCTCGTTCCACCATTTTCGCGCTGTCTTCCGGCCGCCCGCCGGCGGCCATTGCCGTCGTGCGCATTTCGGGTCCGCAGGCGCGTATTGCACTGGAGCAACTGACCGGTCGCGTGCCGCAGCCGCGCAAAGCGACGCTGGCGCGCGTGCACGAGCCGACGAGCGGGGAGACGATCGATGACGCGCTCGCGCTGTGGTTCCCCGCGCCGCACAGCGAGACCGGCGAGGATGTTGCCGAGCTGCAGCTCCATGGCGGGCAGGCGGTGATCGCTGGCGTGCTCAAAGCGCTCGCGGCAATAGAGGGCTGTCGGTTGGCTGAGCCCGGCGAGTTCACAAGGCGTGCCTTCGAGAATGGCAAGCTCGATCTCACGGCGGTGGAGGGGCTTGGCGATCTGATTTTTGCCGAGACGCCAGCCCAGCGCCGGCAGGCGTTTCGCCAATTAAAAGGGCTGATCGGCGACCGCGCGGAAGCGTGGCGGCGACGGCTGATCGACGCCTTGGCGCTCGTCGAGGCGCGCATCGACTTCTCGGACGAAGCCGACGTACCCGAGGATTTGATCGTACCCGCTGCCGAAATTGCTCGCAGCCTGCGCGATGAGATCGCCGTCGCGCTCGCCGACGGGCATCGCGGCGAGCGGCTGCGCGACGGCCTCGTCGTGGCAATCGCGGGTCCGCCCAATGCGGGCAAGTCGACCTTGTTCAACCGGCTGGCACGACGCGAGGCGGCGATCGTTTCGCCCTATGCGGGCACCACGCGCGACGTCATCGAAGTGCATTTGGACCTCGACGGGTTTCCCATGACCGTCCTCGACACGGCGGGCATTCGCGACAGCGCCGATCCGGTTGAGCAGGAAGGCGTGCGCCGGGCTCGCGTCCGGGCGGCCGAAGCAGATCTCGTCTTGTGGGTCACTGACGTATCGGCCGCAGGCCGAACGTACGGACCGATGCCGACGTTCAATGACCACGCGCCGCACTGGGTGATCGAAAACAAGATCGACCTGGTGAGGCGAAGTACGCCGGCACTTGCCGGCGGGCGTGGAAGGCAAGCTTCTCAAAAGGATGAACTAGAGTTCACTGTTTCGCTCTCGGCAACAGAGGGTGAGGGTGTAGACGCGCTGTTCGGTGCTTTAGGCCAATTCGCGAGCGATTACTTCGCCGGCGGCGAGACGGCAGTGGTCACGCGAGCGCGGCATCGGCGCGCGCTTGAGGAGACCGTTGGGGCACTCGACCGCGCCCTCGCCGAAACAGCAATCTCCAGCCCACGCGAGGAGCTGATCGCCGAGGAATTGCGGGCGGCGACCTCGGCCCTTGGCCGACTCACTGGCCGCGTCGATGTCGAAGATGTCTTGGACAAAATCTTTCGCGACTTTTGCATTGGTAAATGATTGGTTAACGGTCGATCGGCGCCCTGTTTCACGTGAAACGGACGATTTTGACGGTCGATTTTCCTTTCACTAGAACGGCTGCGGTTCTGGGAGATTCTATGGACGATCGTTTCGACGTGATTGTCGTCGGTGGCGGACACGCCGGTTGCGAGGCGGCCGCCGCAGCTGCGCGCATGGGCGCACGCACCGCACTTATAACGCAGCGCTTCGCGACGGTCGGGGCGATGTCGTGCAATCCGTCGATTGGTGGGTTGGGTAAGGGCCATCTGGTCCGCGAGATCGATGCGCTCGACGGATTGATGGGCCGCATCGCCGATGCTGCCGGAATCCAATTTCGCATGCTCAATCGGCGCAAGGGGCCGGCGGTGCGTGGTCCACGCGCGCAGGCCGACCGCAAGCTTTATGCGGCGGCCATGCAGGATGCGATTCGCACCACAGCCAATCTGACGGTCATCGAGGGCGAGGTCGACGACTTGGTTGGCGGCGAACGGGCAATGGGCGTTCGGCTAGGCGACGCCCGGGAGATTCAAGCCGGCGCCGTCGTTATCACCACCGGCACGTTTTTGCGCGGGCTCATTCATATCGGCGAGCGGCAAATTCCGGCCGGCCGGATGGGGGAAGCGCCCGCGCTTGGCCTTTCCACGACGCTCGAGCGGGCCGGCTTCCGGCTCGGACGCCTGAAGACCGGCACGCCGGCGCGGCTTGACGGCAGGACGATCGATTGGGGCGGCGTGGAAATGCAGCCCGGCGACGATCCGCCAGAGCCGTTCTCGACGCTCACGCAGCGGATCGCCAACCCCCAGGTCGAATGCGGCATCACCCGCACGACTGCGGCGACGCACGCCGTCATTCGCGCCAACGTGCACCGCTCGCCGATGTACTCCGGTCAGATTGCGAGTCGTGGTCCGCGCTATTGCCCCTCAATTGAAGACAAGATTGTGCGCTTCGGCGAGCGCGACGGTCACCAGATTTTTCTTGAGCCGGAGGGGCTCGACGACACGACCGTTTATCCCAACGGAATCTCGACCTCGTTGCCCGAGGACGTGCAATCGGCCCTGATCGCCACCATTCCCGGGCTCGAACGCGCCCGCGTCATTCGGCCTGGCTATGCCATCGAATATGATCATGTGGACCCGCGTGAGCTTCATCCGTCGTTGGAGACTAAGCGCCTGCGCGGGCTGTTTCTCGCCGGGCAGATCAATGGCACCACCGGCTACGAGGAGGCCGCCGCGCAAGGGCTTGTCGCGGGCCTCAACGCCGCGGCTTGTGCCGCTGGCGCGCCGCCAATCCTGTTCGATCGGGCGGAAGGCTATATCGGGGTCATGATCGATGATTTGGTCACGCGCGGCGTCAGCGAGCCATATCGGATGTTCACATCGCGGGCCGAATACCGGCTGACTTTGCGCGCCGACAATGCGGATCAGCGCCTGACGGGTAGGGGGATCGCGCTCGGTTGCGTCGGCCGGTTACGCGCCGATCATTACCGCGCTAAGGCGACAGCTCTGGAGGCGGCGCGGACCATGGCGCGCGCGCTGACTCTGACACCAAACGAAGCGGCGCGGAGCGGCCTTGCGCTGCGCAAGGACGGACAGCGCCGCTCCGCCTTTGAATTGTTGTCCTATCCGGAAATCGGTATTGGCGACCTAGCGCGGATTTGGCCGGCATTTGGCGAGCTTGACGTCAAAGTCGCCACCCAGCTCGAGGTCGACGCCAAATATCACGTCTATCTCGACCGACAGGCCGCGGACGTTGAGTCCTATCGCCGGGACGAAAGCCTCGTTCTTAGCGAGGATCTCGATTATGCCGCGCTGCCCGGCCTATCCAACGAGGCGCGGCAGAAACTGCAGCTTCATCGCCCGCGCACGATCGGGCAGGCCGGCCGCATCGACGGCGTGACGCCGGCGGCGCTGACGTTGCTGGTTGCGCATATGCGCCGCCCTCCGCGCGACAAGCCCGCAAGCACCCCAGCAAGTAAACCAGCCAGTGGCGCCGCCTGACCTCGCGGTTGATCGCGCCCACGCTCTGGCGCTCGTTCCTGTTTCACGTGAAACAGCCGCTCGTCTCGATCGCTTCGCCGCGCTGCTGCTCGATTGGCAGAGCCGCCACAATTTGATCGCGGCCTCGACCGCGTCGGTCCTTTGGACGCGCCACATCGCCGACTCGCTTCAGCTCCTTGGCATGGCGCCGCAAGCGCGCAAATGGGTCGATCTTGGTTCTGGCGCCGGTTTTCCCGGTTTACCGATCGCCTGCGCGCTCACCGATCAAGATTCAGCGGAAGTCCACCTGATCGAAAGCAACAACAAGAAGGCTGCGTTTCTGCGCGAGGCCATCCGCGTCACCGGCGCGCCGGCAATCGTTCATGCCGAGCGAATTGCCGATTTCAGCAAACGCTTTCACGGCGAGTTCGATGCCGTCACAGCGCGGGCCTTGGCGCCATTGCCTGAACTGCTTTCGATCTCATATCCGTTGTTGAAAAGGGGACCCCTAGGAATGTTTCCGAAGGGACAAGATGTGGACACGGAATTGACCGAAGCCGCTAAATGTTGGAGCATCGAGGCCTCTTTAGTTCCGAGTCGGACTGATCCAAAGTCACGCGTGGTCGTGATTCGCCGTGCCGAACCGAAGCTTCGCGCTTGACAACCAGAGATTGCATGCAACCCCTTCAGGTTGTGAAGAAACAGCTTTTATGACCGAAGTTGCCATTTCGTCCTCGCCCCTCGGCGACTTCGCCGCGCCCGATCCGGCGCCGCTCGTCGCGACAATCAAGCCGCCGCGCGTGCTCGCCGTCGCCAATCAGAAAGGCGGCGTTGGCAAGACCACGACCGCAATCAATCTCGGCACCGCGCTCGCCGCCATCGGCGAAGACGTTCTGATCGTGGATCTCGATCCGCAGGGCAATGCTTCGACTGGCCTCGGCCTTGATCGCCGCAACCGGCGTTATTCGACCTACGACGTGCTGACCGCACAAGCGCCGCTACGCGACGCCATCGTGTCGACCGCGGTGCCGCGGCTTCATGTTGCGCCGTCTACTCTCGATCTTTCCGGCCTTGAGCTCGAGATCGGTCAATCGCGCGACCGCGCATTTCGGTTGCGCAATGCGCTGGCCAGTTTGAATGCGCCGGGCGGCACGCGATTCACTTACGTATTGGTGGACTGTCCGCCATCGCTCAATCTGCTGACGGTCAATGCCATGGCGGCGGCGAACGCGATTGTCGTACCGCTGCAGTGTGAATTCTTTGCGCTCGAAGGTCTTTCGCAATTGCTCAAGACGGTGGAATCGGTGCGCGCGCAGCTCAATCCGGAGCTGACGATTCACGGCATCGTGCTAACCATGTTCGATGCGCGCAATAATTTGTCGTCGCAGGTCGTTGCCGACGTGCGCGAATTCATGGGAGCGAAAGTTTACGACACCATAGTTCCGCGCAACGTGCGTGTCTCCGAAGCGCCGTCCTACGGCAAACCCGTGCTGGTCTACGATCTCAAATGCAGCGGCAGCGAAGCCTATCTACGGCTCGCCACCGAAGTCATCCAGCGGGAAAAGAAATTATGCGCGCAATGAGACGTTCCCATGAGCGCTAACTCCGGAAAATTGGCGGAGGATCCGACGCGATCGCGATTGGGACGCGGGCTGGCTGCATTGATCGGTGACATGGCCGCCGAGACTTCTGTCGATCGGCCGCGTGGTCAGCGCCGGGTGGCCACAGCATCCTTGCAGCCGAACCCGCGCAACCCGCGGCGCGTTTTTGCCAATGCCGAACTCGATGAGTTGGTCGCTTCATTACGCGAGCGCGGCATCATTCAACCGATCATCGCGCGACCGGTGCAAGGTGCTGCAGACATCTACGAGATCATCGCCGGCGAGCGCCGTTGGCGGGCGGCGCAGCGGGCCGGTTTGCACGAAGTCCCCGTGGTCATCATCGAAGCAAGCGACGCCGAAGCGCTGCAGCTTGCGATCATCGAGAATGTGCAGCGCGCCGATCTCAATCCGCTCGAAGAAGCGGAAGGCTATCGCGCGCTGATGGAAGAATTCGGCAACAGCCAGGATGAGATTGCCAGAATCGTCGGCAAGAGCCGCAGCCACGTCGCCAATACGTTACGGCTTCTCAAGCTTCCCGAAACGATCAAGTCCTACATCCACGCCGGCAAGCTTTCGGCGGGCCATGCGCGTATGTTGATCGGGCAGCCAAACGCCGAGAGACTCGCCGAAGAAGTGGTCGCCCGCGGTCTCAATGTGCGCCAGGTCGAGAGCATCGCGCGCGAAGCTGCCGAAAAAGGCGGCAAAGCACGCGGCGCCAACCGCGCGCTGCGCCGGGGCGCCGGCAAGAACGCCAATCTGATTGCGCTCGAAAAACGCATATCGGATGCGCTCGGCCTTGGGGTCAGCATCGACGAGCGCAAGCGCGGCGGGGCCTTGACCATCCGTTATCGCAGTCTGGAGCAACTCGACGAGGTGTTGCGGCGGCTGGAAAAACGTTAGCGCGCGGTAGGCAAACCATCGGGCGAGCGGCGCGCCGAAGAGTTTAGCGCGACGGTTATTCCGCCGCGGTTTGCCGCGCCGACGAGCCAAATCGTCGTTCGATGTAATCAATCACGATCTTCTTGAAATCCGCAGCCAGCGTCGGGCCGCGCAATGTCATGGCCTTTTTGCCGTCGATGAATACCGGCGCTGTCGGCTGCTCACCGGTGCCCGGCAGCGAGATACCGATATCGGCGTGTTTAGATTCACCGGGCCCGTTGACGATGCAGCCCATCACCGCGACGTTAAGACCTTCCACTCCGGGATAGCGGGTCTTCCATTCGGGCATCGACTCGCCGATGAAGCTCTGAATATTGGCGGCGAGCTCCTGAAAAGTGGTCGAGGTTGTGCGGCCGCAGCCCGGACAGGCGGCGACGAGCGGCACGAAAGTGCGCAAGCCTAAGGTCTGCAGCAATTCCTGTGCGACCTTGACCTCAAGCGTGCGATCGCCGTTCGGCTCCGGCGTCAGCGATATACGAATTGTGTCGCCGATTCCCTGTTGCAACAACACGCCCATAGCGGCCGCGGAAGCGACAATGCCCTTCGAACCCATGCCCGCTTCGGTGAGGCCGAGATGCAAGGCGTAATCGCACCGCCGCGCCAACTCGCCATAGACGGCGATGAGGTCTTGGACCGCCGATACTTTGGTCGAAAGAATGATTTTCGAGCGGGGCAGCCCGATTTCTTCGGCGCGCGCCGCCGACAGCAACGCCGACTGCACCATCGCCTCGCGCGTGACGTCACGGGCGTCGACGGGACGATTGGATCGCGCGTTTCGATCCATAAGGTGGGTGAGCAGTTCCTGATCGAGCGAACCCCAATTGGCGCCAATGCGCACCGGTTTGTTGTGACGAATCGCAGTCTCGACGATCGCGCCGAACTGGCGGTCCTTCTTCTCTTTGAAGCCGACATTGCCCGGATTGATACGGTATTTGTCGAGCGCTTCGGCGCAGGCAGGATGATCCGCCAGGAGCTTGTGGCCGATGTAATGGAAATCGCCGACAATCGGCACGTCGATGTTGTTCTTGACCAGCCGGTCCTTGATATGCGGGACGGCGGCAGCCGCTTCGTCGCGATCCACTGTGATGCGCACGATCTCCGAGCCGGCGCGCGCCAAGTCAGCGACCTGTTTTGCCGTGGCTTCGACATCGGCAGTGTCGGTGTTGGTCATCGATTGGACCACGACCGGCGCGCCGCCGCCGACGGTCACCTTGCCGACTGCAACGGCGATTGTTCGGTGCCGCGCGGCCGGCCCGGAAAACGTGGCCTTTGATAATTCATTATTTAATTCAGTGGCTTGCGTCATAGGTTCCATTCAACGAAAGGGCTAAGTTGCGCCATGATGCCCTGGATATAGCGTCACCGAGGCCGGTTGACGAGGAGGAGCCCGGCGGCCACCAGCGCCACGGCGACAGCGAAGGCGGGCGTCAATGGTTCGTTGAGAACAAGGTGACCCGCGGCCACGCCAAAAAGCGGCGCCAGAAAGGTGAAGACCGATAGCCGCGCGGCCGAATAGCGTACCACCAGCACGAACCAGATCGTGAAAGTAATGCTGACCACATAGACCGTCTGATAGGCGAATGCGCCGAGCGCCAATGCCGAAGGCGCATCGACCATCCGTTCGCCGAAGACGATCGCACCGATGCCGAGGAGTGGCGCCGAAACGACAAGCTGGTAGAGCAGGGTCTTTTCAGCGCTGGTCCGGTTAAGCGCGCTTGCTTTGATGATGAGCGTGGTTGCCGCCCATGCCGCGGCGCCACCGACCAGCATGAGGTCGCCCACGATTTGTCGCGGATCTGATGCCGGCGTCGGCAGGCCAAACGCAATCACGATGCCGAGGAACGATAGCAACAGCCCGAGCCATTGCGAGAGGCGAAAATGGTCGCCCGGCACCAGCCAGCGTGACCCAATTACGACAAAAAATGGCGCGAGATAAAGAAACAAAACGCCGCGCGTCGCCGTGGTCCAAACCAGGCCGCGGTATATCAAAAGAAATTCAAGCGCGAACAAAACGCCCGCCAGAATTCCAGCGCCCAGCGTGCCGTCGCGTTTGAACAGAGGAATCCCGCGCGCCTGCGTCCAGATTCCAACCAGGACCGCGGCGATCAAGGAACGCGCCGAGGACTGAATC
>DASZCJ010000346.1:0-2005 GCA_035943155.1 Xanthobacteraceae bacterium
AGCGTACGCACAATGGTTGATTTGGCGGCCTCGGTGACGCCCTGAGCGCCCACCTGCATTTGCCCGAGGGTTCGGGTGACAGCCGCTGTCGCGTTCAGGCTGGCGTCGTTGATCAAGCGCGCGATCTCTTCGCTCTTTTCCGTCATCGTCTGGGTGAAGACAAAGCCCCTGGAATCGATCGCCTTTACCGTCTGCTCGGTAATGCGTTCGACCTGACCGGCCAACTGCTCACCCTTGGTCCCAAGCGTGGAAACCAGCGTGCTCGACTTCTCGTCGAGAACCCGCGCCAAGTGCTCGCCCTTGGTCCCGAACGTGGAAACCAGTGTGCTCGACTTCTCGTCGAGAACCCGCGCCATGTCATCGACGCGCTGCGTAAGCGCGCTGTTGATCTCGTTGGCCTTGCCAACGATGTTGCGCGATACCTCCGTGCTCATGCC
Source organism: Xanthobacteraceae bacterium (assembly GCA_035943155.1). Lineage (GTDB taxonomy): Bacteria > Pseudomonadota > Alphaproteobacteria > Rhizobiales > Xanthobacteraceae > BOG-931. The sequence continues at coordinate 438 of DASZCJ010000346.1, forward strand.
CACAAGCTTGCGCTCGGCCTCGCCGGCGCTACGGCCAATCGCATCGGTCGTCGATTGCGATGTCTTGGCGAGAAGCTCGGCAGCGGTCGCGGCCGCCTTGCCAATCGACTCGTTCGCGGAGGTGGCGCTTTTGATGATCGTATTGCTCAGCGCCCCAGCGCTACGATTAAGCGACACGGTCGCTTCCGCGGCGCTGCGGTTTAAGGCCTCGGTAGCGGCTGTGCTCGCTGCCGCGCTCTTGCCGAGCGCTTCGGTGGTATTTGTCGTAACCTGGCTGAGCGCGCGCTCGGCTGCGGTGGAATTAGTCCTGATAGATTCCGAAAGCTGCTCGAGCCGGGAATTAAGCAGATCCGCCGCGGCACGGCTACGAACCTCCATCTGCTGAACGACCGCTTCCGCTCGTCCGTTCAGAAGCTGTTCCAAATGGCCAACGCGGCTGTCGAGCGTGTCGGCAACTTCAAGCGCGTTTTTGCCGAGTGTCGCGTCGATATTGGCGATGCGCTCGCCCAACGCATCGCCAAACTTGGCGGCGCGAGTATCGATTAGCGTGGTGACGTCGGTGATGCGCTTGTCGAGTGCCGTGACGACCTCTTTGCCCCCCTCGGCGAGCGTTTTGCCGATGTCGCCGACGCGGGTCGACAGTGCATTGGTGAGAGTCTCGGAGCGGTTATCGAGCGTCTCCTGGAAGTGCGAAAGGCGTTGATCCAGTGCGCCGCTGACTTCGTTCGCCTTGGACGTGACGCGGTTGTCGAAATTGTCGAGATAGCTGCGCATCGAGTCGGAGACGTCCTGCGTACGCGAGCCAAGCCGTTCGACGAGTTCCGCGCCATAGGTCTTCACGGTGCGATCGAATTCGGCGAGATGACGGGTGATGAGGTTACCGAGGGTCGACGAATCGCGCGAGATTTTTTCGCCGAGCTCCGTGCCAGTATTGCTGAACATTTGTTCGAACGCGGCAAGGCGAGTTTGCAGCATCTCCTTAACGGAGTCGCTCCGCGTGGCCACGACTCCGGTGACGTGCTCTGCGGCCTGACGCACCGCGTCGGTCATCGCGGCGCTCCGAGCGATCATCGCCTCGGTGACCTGATTGCCCGCCTCTTCGAGCTTCGCCGCCACTTCGTTACCGCGCAGATCGAGGCCAAGAAGCAGGGAGTCGCCGGAATTCTTGAGCGTACTGTTGACCTCGTCGGCACGCGTCGCGATGGATTCGGCGAGTTGGTTCGAGGTTTCAACTATCGCATCGGTCAGAGTTTGCGATCTCTCGATCATCAAATCGACGACCGCCAGCGATTTTTCCGAGAAGCTTTCGGTGACGCGGTCCAGGCGCCCCGACATCATGTCTTCCAGCCCGTTGGCAATTTCGGCAAATTCCTCGCCGATATGATTGGTTTTGAAATCGAGGCTCGATGAGAGCCGATCGCTCGCCAATGTGATCGCTCGCGATGTCTCTTCGCTTGCCGCCTCCAGGCGATCGAGCAAGTCGCCGCCCCGCTGGCTTAATTCTTGGACCATGTTGTCGCCGACCTGGGCCAGTGTGGCGGTAATGTGCTCGCCCTTCTCTGTAAGCG
>DASZCJ010000347.1:0-5485 GCA_035943155.1 Xanthobacteraceae bacterium
GTCGACCCCGTGGTCGCCGATGCGGCTTTTTCTTTAAAACAAGGCGAGGTCAGTGCACCGCTGCAAACCCGCTTCGGCGCCGCCGTGCTGGTGACCGCGCTCCAGATCGAACCGGAAAAGACGCAAACGCTTGCTGAAGCCACACCACAGCTTCGCACCGATATTGCGCTCGATCGCGCTAAAAGCCAGGTGCGCGACCTGCATGATAAAATCGAGGACGCCCGCGCTGGCGGCAGCACGATCGAAGAGGCCGCGTCGAAATTAAAGCTGCCGGTGACAACTTACGACGTGGATCGCTCAGGTCGCGATCCGGACGGCAAACCAAGCCTCAACATTCCGCATGGCGACGATGTCGTCAAAGCCGCCTTTACCTCCGATGTCGGTGTCGACAACGATCCGATAAATGCCGAAGGGGGATACATCTGGTACGATGTAGCGGCGGTTACGCCGGCACGCCCGCGCACGCTAGACGAAGTTAAAGTGGAGGTCGAGCAGCGCTGGCGCGAGGACGAGATTGCGTCCCGTTTGAAAAGCAAGGCGAACGACATCCTCGAAAAGCTCAAAAACGGCGACGCGTTAACCGCGCTCGCCTCGGCCAACGGCGTGAGGATCGAGACGGCAAAAGACTTAAAACGAGGCGGCGCTACCAGCGGCATTTCCGCCAGAGCGACCGACGCGATCTTCCACACCGCACAAGACGCATATGGCAGCTCGGCAGGCGACGATCCGGCGCATTGGATCGTGTTCCGTGTAGTCGGGATCACGACGCCGCCACTTAATGCAAATTCGCCTGATCGCGAACGCATTGCGCAAACCGTGCAACGGGAACTCTCCGCTGATTTAACGGGCCAATACGTGGCTCGGCTCGAAGACGATCTTGGCGTGTCAGTGAACGCGTCGGCACTCGCGCAAGCGAGCGGCAGCACCGCCCCGGATCGAGAATAAATGCACTTCGAGCCTTCGGCTGAGTCGTTCGCAACGCGCTACGCGACGGGCGAGCCGCAAGTCGTATGGACCACGCTCGTCGCCGATCTGGAAACGCCGGTTTCTGCCTTTCTCAGAATTGCTGGTTCGCGGCCGATGAGCTTTCTCTTGGAGTCAGTCGAGGGCGGCGCGGTGCGCGGCCGTTACTCGATTGTCGGTCTGGAACCGGATCTCATATTTCGTGTCAACAACCGTCGGGCGGAGCTCAACCGCACGCCGCAGGCCACGCCCGAGGCATTCACTCCGCTCGACGAACCGCCGCTCACCGCGCTGCGCGACCTGATCGGCGAAAGCCGCATCGCCTTGCCTGAAGCACTCCCGCCGATGGCCGCCGGCCTGTTTGGCTATCTCGGCTATGACATGGTTCGGCTGATGGAGGAGCTGCCGCCGCCGCAACGCGATCCACTCGGCATCCCCGATGCAGTCCTCGTGCGCCCAACCGCAATCCTTGTTTTCGACGCGGTCGAGGACACAATCACGATCGTAACGCCGGTACGCAAACAGCCGGCAATGTCCGCCAAGACAGCTTGGGCTCGCGCCGTCGAGCGCTTGTCTGCCGTGATCGACGCACTCGACAGGCCGCTCGACAAAGCGACGGAGCTACCCGAGACCGGCCCCGTCCATGTGAAACCGAGCTCGAACACCACGTCCGCCGAATACGAGCGCATGGTGATGCGCACTAAGGAGTATATCGCCGCCGGAGATGTCTTTCAGGTCGTACTGTCGCAGCGTTTTGCGTTGCCTTTCGCGCTGCCGCCGTTTGCGCTTTATCGCGCTTTGCGCCGCGTCAATCCATCGCCGTATCTTTATTTTCTCGATTTCGGCGGTTTCGCAATCGCCGGATCCAGTCCTGAAATCATGGTGAAGACCGCCGGCGGCGCGGTGACAATCCGTCCGATCGCCGGCACCCGGCCACGCGGCGCAACGCCAAGCCAAGATCAGGCACTCGAGGCCGAACTCCTCGCCGATCCCAAAGAGCGCGCCGAGCATCTGATGCTGCTCGATCTCGGCCGTAACGACGTCGGGCGGGTCGCCGAAATTGGCAGCGTCAAGGTCACCGAACAATTCTTCATCGAGCGCTACAGCCAGGTCATGCACATTGTTTCAAACGTCGAAGGTAGATTGCGCGAGGATTGCGACGCACTCGACGCACTCATCGCAGGTTTCCCGGCCGGCACCGTCTCAGGAGCGCCCAAGGTGCGTGCCATGCAGATCATCGACGAATTGGAAAAGGAGAAGCGTTCACTCTATGCTGGCTGCGTCGGCTACTTTTCGGCCAGCGAACAGATGGATACCTGCATCGCACTGCGCACGGCACTCCTCAAGGATGGCGTCATGTATGTGCAAGCTGGCGCCGGCATAGTCGCCGACTCCCAACCTGAGTTCGAGCAACAGGAATGCGTCAATAAAGCAATGGCGCTTTTTCGCGCCGCTGAAGAGGCGAATCGTTTCGCCAGCGCTGGCCCGCGCGACGGTAAGACCTGATACCGGCGGCGTGCCGTCTATCTTTCTCGGCGGCAATCTCCAATCGGCCGTCGTAGTGACAAATTTACTTCGCACGGGCAGTAATTATCATCGCCACTGGCAGCGCGAACCTGGAAGAGCAAAAGATGTGTAGGATTTGCCTGAACTCCCATCGTGGCTCCGTGACGCGACGCGGTGCATTAGGACTGACGGTATCGGCATTTGCAGCGGGCTTGGTCGTCCCGCGAGCCATGGCGGCAAACGACAAGCCTCCGCCGAAACCGCAAAACGTCATCGCCCCCGACGCGGCCCTCGATCGCCTCATGAAAGGCAATAGCCGCTACGTCACAGGCGTGAGCCTTCGCCACGACTTCACGCATGAACGCGAGGCGCTAAGCACAGGACAGAATCCATTCGCCGCCGTGCTCAGTTGTGCCGATTCCCGGATTGCTCCGGAATATTGCTTCGATACAGCGCGCGGCGACTTATTCGTCTGCCGTATCGCCGGCAATTTCGCCAGCGACGAAATGATTGCCAGCCTCGAATATGCCGTGCAGGTGCTTAATGCGCCCTTGATCATGGTGCTCGGGCACGAAGCATGCGGCGCAGTGGACGCCACGATTAAATCGCTCAAGGACGGCTCGACATTGCCCGGTCACCTGCCCTCACTGGTCGCGGCTATCAAACCGGCCGTGGACGCGGTGCAAGGACAAGGCGGCGACGTGCTGGCGAATGCCACCCGCCGCAATGTCGCACTCAACGTCGAGCGGCTCAAAAGCGCTACGCCCATTTTGAGCGCATTCGCAAATGACAAGAAAATCCGGCTGGTCGGCGGTGTTTACGAGTTAAGAACCGGGCGGGTCCAGTTGCTCGGCTGAAGAGCTGATATTTAAACCGAAATAGAATTCGTTTAACTCGCGCGTGGCGAACAGTCACCGCACGACCGCAACCGCGCTGCGACTGTATAGGCGCAGCTTGCGAAACACTGTCCGCGACAGTGGAACCAATAAACATACGAGAACCGCCATTGCGCCAAGCAGGATCGGATATTGGATATATTGGATGATGTCTGCGTAGACGAGCGCCAGACCGCGCAGGTAGACGACGCCGCTGAAGCCGACGATTGCTGCGAGATAGCCAATGCCCAACAGCATCGCGGCCAGCGCTTTCGGCATTTCTCCCAATTCGTTGACTTCCGCGAAAGCTAGTTTGGTCCGCTGACTACTTTTGGTGGCGGTGCGTTTTTTCGGCCGCGCGGGCATCAGTTCCATTTCAAGCTTGCGGATCGCCGCTTCCAACGCGGCCTGCTCCCGCGCAATCGCCAACGCCGAAATCCTCGGATTCTGCCTGCGCAGCTCCACAACAATTATGCTTCGGGCGCGCTCGTATAAGTCTTCGCGCGCGGCAGCGTCGCCGGTCTCGAGGTTCACCACTGCCTGGGCAAGAACGGAATAGTAGTCCGCCATTCGGCCTCCCCCTGACCGAAAAATTGTACCCAATATTAGGCCGGCGCTGCGCGAAATCCAGCCTTGAATGCTGTGCCTTAAACAGAGGGCTCTTCAAAATGGCGACCCAAAAGGTTGCGCGGCACCCCAGCTGTGCTGCACCGCTTTGTAAAACTGGCCCAATCTGCAATGCACCAGGTATCGGCCCGGGAACTTAAGCCGATGCAGCGACTTGTTGCGCTGTGGCGCTAAGTGAAGGGCGAAGTTTCTCCTGTGGAGGAAACATGGATAAGAAATTAGCTGGGCTCTTGGGAGCGGCTGCGGCCTTAAGCGCGGTGACTTCGGCCCAGGCGGCACCTGCGAGCGGTCCGGAACTCCCGCAAGCTAGCAGCTACCGTGACCTGATCCCATTCCCAATGCGCTGCCTCTATTAAAAGCCGACGATGCTCGGCTGGCCCAAACCGACGCCGTTAAGACCGCGGAGGTTGTGATCGGTCATCACCACCATCATCATCACCGCGCCGGCGTTACTGTCAGGGTCGGGCCGCGATGGCACCGTCATCACCATCATCACCACCATCATCACCACCATCATCGCGGGTATTGAAACATAGGGCGTCTTAAATTCGGGGGGTCCAAATTCGGATGCCCTTCCACATTTTCTTGCGGTCGGCAGGTTTCTTGCCGTCGGCCGGGTTGCTTGCGGTCCGTGTAGCGCCGCTGGCGGGGGCCCGCAGCGAAATCGCTTTTCGACAGCCTCAGCTTTGCAAGCGTGAGGACGCGTCGCGGAAGGCTTCTATTTCAATGCTCTAAATGATTTCGCGCCCACGACACCATCGCGCCCCAGCCCATCGCCAATCCCGAACCGTACCACCACGAATCATGGTGAAGGGCCTCGTAGATCACGATCGAGCCAGCGATCACGATCGACATTGCCACAGCCGTTTTGAGCGTTGCGTTCACGGCGATTCGAATTTTGCCCTGGACTCCAGCGCCAACCCCCTCGCATAAGTTTAGTTCCTTCGCGCGCTGGAGGCGCCGGATTCGAAGGCAGAAACAACTTGTTGCGTGATTTAATTCTGAGCGGCGATGAATTTATAGCCGTCGTCCCAGCGCCGTACGCGACCGGTCGATGGCATCGGAAAATGCGTCGCGCACATAATCGTGGGCCCGTCGCAAAACCTTTCAAATATTCTGCGCCGCGTCCGGCCGGCCTCGCTCGAATCGTAATCGGCCATCATGCCAAGCTCGGGGTATTTCCCCTGCAATGGCGAATGAATCATATCTCCAGTGATAAACGCATCCGCTCCAGTACGTCCGACCAGCACCGAGAAGTGATCAATGGTATGGCCCGGCGTCGGGATAAACTGAATCTTATCGTCGAAATTAAAGTCGCTCTTCACGACTTTTGCGCGCTTGGCCTCAACGATCGGCAATACCGAGTCGGTTATCCACGGTACGCTTTCTGGATTGTCCTTTTGCCGCTGTGTCCAATGGGCAAGCTCGCGATCCGCCATGATGTAGGTCGCCTTGGGAAAGGTCGGCACCCAGCGCCCGTTTTCGAGCTTGGTGTTCCAGCCGACATGGTCGAC
>DASZCJ010000348.1:0-5595 GCA_035943155.1 Xanthobacteraceae bacterium
GTGTAGCGGCGCTCGACACGCACCACCAAAGTCTTTTTCTGTTTGTCGCTCACCACGACGCCTTGGAGCGTTCGTTTCGGCATATCGTTTCCTTTTAACTCTTGGCCGCAGCCGATTTGGCCCGGCTCGACTTAGCCGAGCTCGACTTGGCCGGCCTCGACTTGGCCGGCCTCGACTTAGCCGGTCTCGACTTGGCGGACCTCGACTTGGCGGACCTCGACTTGGCCGAACCGGCCTCGCTCGAGCTTGATTGCGCCGGGCTGGATGTCGCCGAACCTTGGTGTTTTGAGCGCGCAACCGTCTTCAATCGCGCAATGTCGCGGCGCACTTCGCGGACGCGCGCGGTATTTTCCAACTGCCCGCTGGCGCGCTGGAATCGCAGATTGAAATGCTCCTTCTTGAGCTTGAGCACCTCATCGTCGATCTGATCGACTGTCATAGCTCTGATATCGGCGGGCTTCATGGCGGCTACTCGCTGATGCGCTCGACGAAACGGGTCTTGACCGGCAATTTGGCGGCGGCGAGCGCCAGCGCCTCCTTGGCGACATCGATCGAGACGCCGTCGACTTCGAACAGAATGCGGCCTGGCTTGACGCGAGCCACCCACAATTCCGGGTTGCCCTTGCCCGAACCCATGCGCACTTCGAGCGGCTTCTTTGAAACCGGCACATCGGGAAACATCCGAATCCAAACGCGCCCCGACCGCTTCATATGGCGGGTGAGCGCGCGACGCGCCGCCTCGATTTGCCGCGCGGTGATGCGCTCGGGCTCGACCGCTTTGAGCCCGTATTGGCCGAAGGCCAAATCCACAGCGCTTGAGGCGACGCCGTGAATTCGCCCCTTGTGCGCTTTGCGGAATTTGGTTCGCATCGGTTGCAGCATGGCTGACGCCCTTTCACATCGGCTCGGTTAGGCCGCGTCCCGGCGCGGCCGCCCGGCTTCGCCTTCGGCCATTTTCTTATCCTGCGCCATCGGATCGTGCTCCATGATCTCGCCTTTGAAGATCCACACTTTGACGCCGCAGGTGCCGTAGGTGGTGAACGCGGTGGCAACGCCGTAATCGACGTCGGCGCGCAGCGTATGGAGCGGCACGCGGCCCTCGCGATACCATTCCATGCGCGCGATTTCGGCGCCGCCGAGCCGGCCCGAGCAGTTGATACGGATGCCGCCGGCGCCAAGCCGCATCGCCGATTGTACGGCGCGCTTCATCGCGCGGCGGAAAGCGACCCGGCGCTCTAGCTGCTGGGCGATCGATTCGGCGACGAGCTGAGCGTCGAGTTCGGGCTTGCGAATCTCGACGATGTTGATGACGACGTCGCTGTCAGTGAGCGCGGCAACCTTGCGGCGCAGCTTCTCGATGTCTGCGCCTTTCTTGCCGATCACCACGCCGGGCCGCGCCGAATGGATTGTGACGCGGCATTTCTTATGTGGACGCTCGATCACGATCTTGGACACGGCGGCCTGCTTTAGCTCCGCCATCAACGCTTTGCGGATCTTCATATCCTCGTGCAGCAGCGAGCCGTAGCTGGCTTTGCCGGCATACCAGCGCGAATCCCAGGTGCGGTTGATGCCGAGACGAAGCCCGACTGGATTGACCTTCTGACCCATAATGCTCTCCTCGCCGCTTTACGCCTGCGCCTCAACTTCGCGCACCACGATGGTGAGGTTCGCGAACGGCTTGAGAATTGCGCCAACGCGGCCGCGTGCGCGTATCTCATGCCGCTTGATTACCAGCGCCTTGCCGACATGGGCCTCGGCGACGACGAGATCGTCGACATCGAGGTCATGGTTGTTCTCGGCATTGGCGATCGCCGATTCCAGACATTTGCGCACATCGCGCGCGATGCGCTTGCGCGAGAATTCGAGATCGGCGAGCGCGGTCGCAACCTTCTTGCCGCGGATAAGCTGAGCCAGCAGATTGAGCTTCTGCGGGCTGACGCGCAGCATGCGGGCGACCGCCTTCGCTTCGGTGTCGGACAGCGCGCGCTCGCGCTTTTTCTTGCTCATCGACGTTCTCTCAACCTCACGATGTCCCGCCGCTCGGCGCGGCCGGAGCCGGCGCGGCGCCTTCGGCTGGAGCGGCCCCAGGTGCACCGGGTGCGCCCGGCAGGCCGGCGCGCTTGGCCTTGCGATCCGAGGAATGGCCATAGAACGAACGGGTCGGCGCGAACTCACCGAACTTGTGGCCGACCATTTCTTCGGTGACGATCACTGGGACGTGCTTCTGGCCGTTATAGACGCCGAATGTCAGGCCGACGAATTGCGGCAGGATGGTCGAGCGCCGCGACCAGATACGGATCATCTCGTGACGCCCGGACGAGCGCGCAGCGTCCGCCTTCTTCAGCAGATAACCGTCGACGAACGGACCCTTCCAGAGCGAACGCGCCATGCTGTCTCCTACTTCTGCTTGCGCGCGTGACGGCTCGCCATGATGAACTTGGCCGTACGCTTGTTCTTGCGCGTCTTCATTCCCTTGGTCGGCTTGCCCCACGGCGAAACCGGATGACGGCCGCCGCGGGTGCGCCCGCCGAGCGGATGATCGACCGGATTCATGGCCTCGCCGCGCACATGGCCGCGCCAACCCATCCAGCGTGTTCGCCCGGCTTTGCCGATCGACACATTCATGTTGTCGGGGTTTGAAACCGCGCCGATCGTGGCGATGCAGCGGCCGTGCACCAGCCGTTGTTCGCCGGAATTGAGCCGCAGGATGACGTATTCGCCGTCGCGGCCGACGATCTGCGCATAGGCGCCGGCGGAGCGCGCGATCTGTCCGCCCTTGCCGATCTTCAGCTCGATATTGTGGACGATGGTGCCGACCGGAATATTCGCAGTCGGCATGGCATTGCCAGGCTTCACGTCGACATGTTCGCCGGCAACGATCGTGTCGCCCGGCGCAAGCCGCTGCGGTGCGAGGATATAGGCGAACTCGCCGTCATCATATTTGACGAGCGCGATAAAACCGGTGCGGTTCGGATCGAATTCGAGCCGCTCGACCTTGGCCGGCACGTCGAACTTGCGGCGCTTGAAATCGATCTTGCGATAGGCCTGCTTGTGGCCGCCGCCGCGATAGCGCGAGGTAATGTGGCCGTGATTGTTTCGCCCGCCGGTCGAATTTTTGCCTTCGGTGAGCGCCTTGACCGGTTTGCCCGCGTGCAGGCCAGTACGGTCGACCAGGACAAGCTGGCGCTGTGCCGCCGTGACTGGATTATAGCTTTTTAATGCCATCGCCCGCTCCTCACAGCCCCGTCGTCACATCGATGGTTTGACCCTCTTCGAGGGTCACCACCGCGCGCTTGGTATCGGAGGTGCGGCCGTGACGTCCGCGGAACATCCTCAATTTGCCGCGCCGCCGCAGCGTATTGACGCTTTTGACCTTCACGTCGAACAGCTTCTCGACCGCTTCCTTGATCTGCGGCTTGGTCGCCGTCATCGCCACCTTGAACACGACCTTGTTGAACTCAGACGCGTTGGTCGCCTTCTCGGTGATGAGCGGCGCGATAATAATGTCGTAGTGGCGCGGATCGGTGGTGGTCATTTGAACCGCGCCTCCAACGCATCGACGGCGGCGCGGGTGAGCACGAGCTTATGCCGCCGCATGATGTCGTAGACATTGATGCCGGCAACCGGCAGCACGTCGATATTCGGAATGTTGCGTGCCGCCTTGCGCACGTCGGCACCGAGTTCGGCGCCATCGATGAACAACGCGTTCGACACGCCGAGCTTGTCGAAATGGCCGCGCAAGGCTTTGGTCTTGGCTTCTTTGACCGTCAGCGTATCGATTACCACGATACCGCCGTCCTTGGCTTTGGCCGATAGCGCATGCTTGAGCGCAAGCGCGCGAACCTTTTTCGGCAGGCCGATGGCGTGGCTGCGGGTATGCGGACCGAACGAACGGCCGCCGCCGCGGAATAGATTGACCCGCGCCGAACCGTGGCGCGCCGAACCGGTGCCCTTCTGCCGGTACATTTTCTTACCGGTGCGCATGATGTCGGCCCGGTTCTTCACTTCATGGGTGCCGCGCTGGCGTTTGGCCAATTGCCAGACGACGCAGCGGTGAATGATGTCGGTGCGCGGCTCGAGCCCGAAGATGGCATCCGACAGCGTGACCGAGCCCGCTTTCTTGCCGTCGAGCGTGGTGACCTCCAACTCCATATCACTCGCCCTTCTTCGGCTTCTTGCCGGCAGCAGGTTTTGCCGCCTCGCCCTTTGGCGCCGGCTTGGCGGTTTCCTTGGCGGGTGCCTCGTTGGCAGGCGCTTGCGCGGCGGCCGGTTGCGATGCGGCTTGTGGCGCGTGGCTTTCCGATCTGGCTTCCGGTTTGGCGGCGGCTTCGCTCGTCGCCGACGCGCCCTCATCCGCTTTGCCAGCGGGTGCACCTTCAGCGAGCTTGAATTTGCCGGGTTTCGGCACGCCATCCGGCAGCCGCTTCTTCACAGCATCGCGCACCGTGATCCAGCCGCCTTTGACGCCGGGCACCGCGCCCTCGACCAGGATGAGGCCGCGCTCGACGTCGGTTTGTCTCACTTTCAGATTAAGCGTCGTCACCCGATCGACGCCGAGATGGCCCGCCATCTTCTTGTTCTTGAAGGTTTTGCCCGGATCCTGGCGGCCGCCGGTCGAACCATGCGAACGGTGCGAGATGGAAACGCCGTGGCTGGCGCGCAGACCGGCGAAATTCCAGCGCTTCATCGGGCCGGCCCAGCCTTTGCCGGTGGAGGTGCCGGTCACGTCGACATATTGCCCGACGACGAAGTGGTCGGCGGTGATTTCGGCGCCGATCGGAATCAAAGCATCTTCGTCAACGCGGAATTCGGCAAGCTTGCGCTTGGGCTCGACCTTGGCGACGGCGAAATGACCACGGTCGGCTCTGGTCGTGCTCTGCACCTTGCGCAGGCCGGCGCCGAGCTGGAGCGCGATGTAGCCGTTCTTCTCTTTGGTGCGATGACCGACAACCTGGCAATTGCCAAGGCGCAATACCGTTACCGGCACGTGTTCACCGCTGTCGGTAAACAGGCGCATCATGCCGATTTTCTGTGCGAGCACGCCGGAACGCATTGTCCTTCTCCGAGGCCCCTTACAGCTTGATTTCGACGTCGACGCCGGCGGCAAGATCGAGCTTCATCAAAGCATCGACCGTTTGCGGCGTCGGATCGACGATATCGAGCAGACGCTTGTGGGTGCGCATTTCGAATTGCTCGCGGCTCTTCTTGTCGATGTGCGGCGAGCGGTTGACGGTGAACTTTTCGATCTTAGTCGGCAGCGGAATCGGCCCGCGGACCTGCGCACCGGTACGCTTGGCGGTGTTGACGATCTCGCGCGTCGACGCATCGAGGATGCGATGGTCGAACGCTTTTAGCCGAATGCGGATATTCTGGCCGTTCATGATTTTTCGGACGACGGAGGATGGACGACAGGTGAAAGATCAACCGTCCGCTCGCGTCAGTTCCCGTCCCTCCCTGTCCGTGCTCTCTGCCAATCGTCCGTCGCCGTTACTCGATAATGTTCGCCACGACGCCAGCGCCCACCGTCTTGCCGCCCTCACGGATGGCGAAGCGCAGCTTCTCCTCCATGGCGATCGGCACGATCAGTGTGACCTC
>DASZCJ010000349.1:0-2927 GCA_035943155.1 Xanthobacteraceae bacterium
CGGAGTGTGGATCTTGCCGTCTTTGATGAAGAAGATATTGGCGCCGGTACATTCGGCAACGCGGCCCTCCCAATCGAGCATCATTGCGTCGGCATAGCCGCGCTGTTCGGCGCGATGTTTGGAGATCGTGCAGATCATGTAGAGGCCGGCGGCCTTGGCGAGACACGGCGCAGTCTTTGGATCTGGCCGGCGGTACTCGGCAAGGTCGAGCCGGATTCCCTTCAGCCGCTGTTCCGGATCGAAATAGCTCGGCCATGCCCAGGTGGCGATGGCGAGATGAATCTTGTTGTTCTGCGCCGACACTCCGAGCGCCTCCGAACCGCGCCACGCCACCGGACGCACATAAGCCTCTTTCTGATTATTCTTCTCGAGGACGAGTTGCTTGGCGGCATCGATTTCGGCAACCGAATACGGAATTTCGAAATCCAAAACTCGCGCTGAATTCTTCAGACGCTCGCTGTGCTCCGTGCCCTTGAAGATTTTGCCGCCATAGGCGCGTTCGCCCTCAAACACGCAGCTCGCATAATGCAGGCCGTGCGTGAGCACGCTGATCTTGCATTCGGCGGTGGGGATCAGTTTGCCGTCGAACCAGATCAGGTCAGGCCGTTGGTCGAAGGGCACTGCCATGGCATTGCCTCCCTCGCATTGCTATTCCCAATGCGCGCCTTAGTTTGGGCCGCGGTGGGGCTTTTGCACCGAAACCGTAGACCGGCTATGGTCTGCGCCGCTCCTTGAGAAGCGCGTCGTTGAGACGCGTCAATTGGGTGAGGCTCGCACGGCTTTCGCGCGATGAGAGCGGCACGGCCAACGCGGCACAGTCCCAGAGTGGCCCGCCCGGAACGGACCGGCTTCGAAACGATATTGCGCTGGCAGCTTAACAACCAAGCCAAAATATGTCAATATGACTGACCTAATGACCAATATTAGCATCATGCGAAAATCGCGCTCGGCCGCAGTGCCCAGCGAAACAGTGTTGCCCGCGAACGAACTTCATTTCGACCTCATCGAACTTTTGTTCTTTGCTTACCGCGATTTCGTCAGCGATCCGGATGAAGTGTTGGCGAAGCTAGGTTTCGGCCGGGCGCATCATCGCGTCTTGCATTTTGTCAACCGCAACCCCGGCATGAAGGTTGCCGAACTGTTGGACGTCTTGAAGATCACTAAACAATCGCTCGGTCGCGTGCTCAAGCAGTTGATCGACGAAGGTTACATCCTGCAAAAGGAGGGCGCCAACGATCGCCGCCAACGGCTGCTTTACGTAACATCGGCTGGCGCGGCGCTGGCCGTCAAGCTTGCCGGCCTGCAGACCGCCCGCATTGCGCGCGTGCTGACAGAACTGGGGCCCGACGCGCGCGAGGCGGCGCGCCGTTTTCTCGCCGGGATGATCGATGCCGAGGATCGCGAGCATGTCCTGCGCCTGATTGCACGTTCCGATTCGCTTGCTAACGGCTCGCGGGCGCGCAACGGCGCCCCATGACGCTCGCCGCCGACCCATCGCAAAAAACGGCGCATACGCCGGCGCCCAATCCCGCCGATGACGCGCCGCATCTTTTGGTCGTCGACGACGATCGACGCATTCGGGCGCTGTTGTCGCGCTTCCTGCGTGCCGAAGGCTATCGCGTTTCGACCGCCGAAACGGTGCAGGACGCCCGCGCCAAGCTTGAAGGGTTAAATTTCGACCTGCTCGTTCTCGATGTGATGATGCCGGGCGAGAGCGGCTTTGATTTCGCCCGCACGCTGCGGGTCTCATCGACCGTACCGATCTTGATGCTGACCGCGCGCGACGAGAAGGAAAGCCGGATCATGGGGCTGGAAATTGGCGCTGACGATTATCTCGCCAAGCCGTTCGAGCCCAGAGAATTGTCGCTGCGCGTCGCCAACATTCTCAAACGTGCGCGGCCGCCGCGAGCTCAACCGGTGGAATCGGTGCGGTTCGGCCAGTTCGTATTCCATGTTGCGCGCGGCGAGTTGCGCCGCGGCGACGAGGTGATCCGCTTGACCGACCGCGAGCGCGAGATGCTGCGAATATTGACGGCGAGCCCAGGCGAAACCGTGCCGCGCCAGGCGCTTGCCGGTAATGGCGGAGCGGTCAGCGAGCGCACCGTGGACGTGCAGGTCAATCGGCTTCGCCGCAAGATCGAGCGCGATCCCGCCAATCCGCTGATCGTGCAAACCGTGCGTGGCGTCGGTTATCGTTTGGTGCCGGCGACTTAAGCGGCGCCAATATGGTTGAGCGGCCACAACACTGAACAGGCCAACATTGAACAGGCCGACATTAAACAGACTATGACCAGTCTCGACGATGGCATCGGACGTCTGCGCAATGCCGCGGGACAATTGGCCGCCGCCGCCGGTGCTATAACGGGCGCGGCAAGTGCGCTCGTGGCGCCGATTACCGGACCCTGGGATCGGCTGAGCCGGGCCGTGAAATCGGTGATGCCGAAAGGGCTCTATGCCCGTTCGCTGTTGATCATCATCGTGCCGATGGTCGTGCTGCAGTCGGTGGTCGCGTTTCTGTTCATGGAGCGGCATTGGAATTTGGTAACGACTTATCTGTCGTCTGCGGTGACGCAGGAGATCGCCACTCTCATCGACGTTTATAAGACATTCCCGCAGGATGCCGATCACGCGCAGCTTCGGCGCATTGCACAGGATCGGCTGGGCCTCGTGGTGGATTTCCTGCCGGCAACGCAATTGCCGCCGCCCGGGCCGAAGCCGTTCTTCTCCCAGCTCGATGGCGCGCTTTCCGACCAGATCCGCAAGCAGATTGGCCTGCCGTTCTGGATCGATACCGTCGGGCGCTCGAACATCGTGGAGATTCGCGTCAAACTCGATGACGCGGTGATGCGTGTCTTCGCCAAGCGCGCGGATGTCTACGATCCGAATTCCTGGATCTTTCTTATTTGGATGGTCGCCACTTCCCTGGT
>DASZCJ010000350.1:0-5007 GCA_035943155.1 Xanthobacteraceae bacterium
GTGGTGGCGCCGACGACGCCCTTGGCCGCCGCAAGCAGCACGCCAACGACAATAACCGATAGTCCGAGGCCGCCCGGCAATCTGCCAAACAACCGCCCCATGGTTTCCAACAGTTCCTCGGCGATGCGCGAACGCTCAAGCATCACGCCCATGAAAATAAACAGCGGGATGGCAAGGAGCACGTCATTGGTCATGATTCCGAAAATCCGCGCCGGCAGGGCGCCGAGCAGCGCAAGCTCCATGACACCGGAAGCCGCGCCCGCGACGGCAAACGAGAGCGACACGCCGGCGAGCGTGAATGCGACTGGATAGCCGACAAGCAGCAAGGCGCAGACCGCGAGCACCATGCCAACCGCAAGTGTTTCGCCCATGGTCAGCGCGATTGTTGTCGAGCTGGAGCGCTCAAGGTGAGACCGGCCTGGATGACCTGCGCCACGCCTTGCAGACCGATCAGCGCCGCAAAAACCAGAATGATCGTCTTGAGCAGATAAACAAACGGCAGCCCGCTCGGCTGCGGCGAGCCCTCGAAGATGAGCCACGAACGCTCCACATAGGGCAGCGTCAGCGCAAACAACGCGGCGGCGAAGGGCAGGAGAAAGATGATCGCGCCAATGAGGTCGACGAGCGCGCGGGCCCGTGGTCTCGCCTGCGCGTAGAAGACGTCAACGCGAACATGCCCTTGGACCTGAAGCGTCCAGGCTGCGGCGAGCATGAACAATCCCGCATGGGCGTACACGACCGATTCCTGTAGCGGGATCGAGCCGACGTGAAGGACATACCGCAGCACCACTACGGCGAACTCGGCCACCACGATGTAAAGCGCGCACCAGGTCGCGATGCGACCGATCGCCGCCGTGATGCGATCGATTCCGTCGACGATTTGCGCCATCGTGTTTCGCATGGTTGCCGGCCATACTATAATCTGCCTCACAGGTCTTGGCGAAAACGCAATGGCCTGCCAATGGGCTGGCTTGGAGCAAAAAATGGCGCAAAAACACGAGCATCATCGCGACGGTAGCGAGCACAGCTCCGAGCTCTCGGAAATGCAATTGCGTGTCCGCGCGCTGGAGACCGTGCTGACCGAGAAGGGTTATGTCGATCCGCCTGCGCTTGATGCGATCATCGAGGCCTATGAGACCAAGATCGGACCGCACATTGGCGCGCGCGTGGTCGCCAAGGCCTGGAGCGATCCTTCATTCAAGCGGGCACTGCTCGAAAACGGAAGCAAGGCGGTGCTTGCGCTCGGGGCTGTCAATCCCGTAGGCGACCACCTGATCGCGGTCGAGAACACGCCGAAACTGCACAATATGATCGTCTGCACGCTGTGCTCCTGTTATCCATGGGAGGTGCTTGGCCTGCCTCCTGTCTGGTACAAGGCGGCACCCTACCGCTCCCGCGCCGTGAACGATCCGCGCGGCGTACTGGCGGACTTCGGCGTCAAGCTGCCGGCGGACACCAACATTCGCGTTTGGGACTCCACCGCCGAAACGCGGTTTATCGTGTTGCCGATGCGGCCGACCGGCACCGAGGGGTGGAGCGAGGAAAAGTTAACGAGCCTCGTCACGCGCGATAGCATGATTGGCACCGGTTTGCCGAAACAGCCCAGCGAGGTGGCGTGATGGACGGCGTCCACGACATGGGCGGTATGCAAGGGTTCGGCAAAGTGCAATCCGAGAAGAACGAGCCGGTCTTTCATGACGATTGGGAGAGACGTACTTACGCGCTCTATCGCGCGATGAGCTACGCAGGCGTCTGGACCATCGACCAGGCGCGCGCCGCCCGCGAGCGACTGCCGCCGGATGTTTACCTCGCCAGTTCCTATTACAGAAAGTGGGAATTGGGCCTGGAAAAGCAGCTTGTCGAACTCGGCCTTGCGGGGCCCGACGAGCTTGCAGCCGGTCGCGCGCTACGGCCCGGAAAGCCGCTCAAGCGCAAGCTGACCGCGGATAAAGTCCCCGGTACAGTCACGCGTGGCTCGTTCGCCCGGCCGCCGCAAGCGCCGGCGCGGTTCAAGCCCGGCGATCGCGTGCGCACCAAGAACATTCATCCCAGCACGCATACCCGCCTGCCACGTTACGCCCGCGGGCGCGTCGGTGTGATCGAGGCGCTGCGCGGCTGTCACGTCTTCCCCGACACCGTCGCGATCGGCAAGGGCGAGGATCCGCAGTGGCTGTACACGGTGTTATTCGACGGCCGCGAATTGTGGGGCGAGAGTGCGGAGCCCACGCTCAAGGTTTCGATCGAAGCGTTTGAACCTTATTTGGAGCCGGCATGAGCGCGGATGCGACAGCGCTTCGCTCAATCGCGCAGAATGCCGAGCTGAACATTCCACGCAACGAGGATGGCCGGGTATTCCGCGAGCCATTGTTCCGCGAGCCATGGGAGGCAGAGGCATTCGCGCTGGCTGTCTCGCTCAATGAGCGAGGACTATTCACCTGGAAAGAGTGGGCAAAAATACTGGGCGAAGAAATCAAAAAAGCGCAAGCGGCCGGCGATCCCGATACGGGCGCAACCTACTACCGGCATTGGCTCGCCACGCTGGAACGTATTCTCGCCGAGAAAGGCGTGGTCGACCCCGCTACGGTGACGCGGACTCGCCACGCCTGGCAACGCGCTTGCGCGCGCACGCCGCATGGCATGCCCATTGCGCTGCAGCCCGACGACTTTCACGATTAAAGCATGATCCCGAAAAGTGGTAACCGGTTTTCGGAAAAAGATCATGCACAAATAAAAACTATAGCGGGATGATAATTCAATCTCATCCCGCTCTAAGCGACCGAATAAATTTCACAACATTCCGAGGGCGCGCGGCAGCCACAGTGAGAGTGCCGGGATGTAGGTGATCATAGCCAGGAAGACCAGCATGGTGACGAGCCATGGCAGCACGGCGACCGTCAGTTCGGTGATGCCCATTTTCGCGATGCCAGATGCCACATAGAGGTTTAGTCCCACCGGCGGATGGCACAGCCCGACTTCCATATTTACGGTTATCAGGATGCCGAAGTGAATCGGATCGATGCCGAGCTTGATCGCGACCGGAAACAGGATCGGTGCCATGATCAAGATGATCGACGACGGGTCCATTACATTGCCGGCCAGCAGCAGCAAAACGTTGACCACCAGCAGGAACGCGACCCAGCCAAGACCCTGGTCGATCATCCACTGCGCCAGCGATTGCGGAATGTTCTCGTATGTCATTAGGAACGAGAACAGCACCGCGTTGGTGATGATGTAGAGCAGCATTGCGCTCAGATTGGCCGACGACAGCAGCACCCGCGGCACGTCGCGTAATTTGAGGTCCTTGTAGACGAAAACCGCGATGATGAAGGCGTAGACCGCGCTCATGGCGGCGGCTTCGGTCGGCGTAAACAAGCCGGAATAGATGCCGCCGATGACGATAAAGATCAGGAGCAAGCCCCAGATCGATTCGCGGAAGGTCCGCACGCGCTCGGCCAATGGCGCCTTTTTCATGCGCGGATAATCGTTGCGCCAGGCCCGATAGAAGGTCGTCGCGCCTAGCATCGTGCCCAGCGCGATGCCAGGGACAATGCCGGCAATGAACAACTTTCCGACTGACGAATTGGTGGCGACCGCGTACAGCACCATCGGAATGGACGGCGGAATCAAAATTCCAAGCGAGCCGGATGTGGTGATGACGCCGGCACCGAAGCGCTTCGGGAAGCCCTGCGCCACCATCGCGGGAAGTATAACTGAGCCAATGGCGACTACCGTCGCCGGCGACGAACCGGACACCGCCGCGAACAGCGCGCATGCGAGCACGCCAGCAAGCGCCAAGCCACCGTACCAATGGCCGACCATGGCGGTGGCGAAACTGATCATGCGACGCGCCACCCCGCCATGAGTGAGGAAATTGCCGGCCAAGATAAAAAACGGCACGGCCATGATCTCGAAGCTTTCCAGGCCGGTGAACAGCTTGAGCGCAACCGATTCCGTACGCACGTCAGTCAGCGTGAACAGGAACGTCAATACGGTGAGCCCGAGCGCGATCGAGACCGGCATGCCGGTCAACATCAGCGCGAACAGCAGCACAAACACGATGACCACGCGCAGGCTCTGCGGCAGCACAATGAGACCTGTTGCATGCGCGACACAGATCGCCACGATCAAGAGCGGCGTCAGTATCAGGATCATGCCGAGCGGAGTAATGCCGCGCGCTTGTACGCCCGCCGGGCCGACGCCAGCCGGATGGAGCGGGTCCGGAGCGGCCATGAGTGCGTGGTCGTCGACGCCCTCGACATGCGCCACGTCGCTGTGCGGGAGCTGTCCGGTCCAATAGAACCACCACGCCACTTGCAAGAAGCGGAAGCACATCAGCCCCGAGCCGAGCGGCAAAGTTAAATAGACGATCCACATCGGGGCTTCGAGATCGTTCGACTGCTGGCCGGTTTCGAACATCTCGTTCACGAACAAGCCGCCGAACACCGCGACCACGCCGGTGAACAGCGCGCCGCAAAGCAGCGCGAAGATGATTACCTTTTTGCGGGACGCTGGCGGCAGCAGGTTGACCAGCACGTCGACGCCGACATGGATGCCGGTGCGCACGCCATAGGCGGCGCCGAATTTGGCCATCCAGATGAACATGTAGATGCAGAGTTCTTGCGCCCAGGACAGGTCGCGCGCCACGAGCCACGAATAGATCGCGCGCAGGATATCCGGAACCACCGGCACGCCGTGCGCAGCAGTCCATTTGGCGAGATCAATCGAAACGCCGGCGCTGTAGCGGTGCAGCACCGCGACGAAAATCAACGCGGTTGCGGCCGCGATGAGCGTAGCGATGAGCCATTCCTCAAGATGATCGAGCGCTCGCAAAAACACCTGATCCCCCTCTCACGCGAAATCGGCCGGGAGGTTTCGCACTCCCGGCCGTTCTCATTTTGGCACAGCAATCCGACCGTCAGTTCATTTTGATATCGAGTTGCTTCGCCAGCAGGTCGAGCACTTCGCCGCCGACGCGTCCCTTGGCCCACTTATAGGTCGGCGCCATAG
>DASZCJ010000351.1:0-2414 GCA_035943155.1 Xanthobacteraceae bacterium
GTGCTCGCATGAAAATGCCCACCGAGTGATACCACCTGGCAGGCGAGAAACCCTTGTGGGGCGCGTTCTTTCGGAGTTATGCGGCTATTCTGAGGCTCTGGCGCTCCCTAGGGGACTCGAACCCCTGTTTTCGCCGTGAGAGGGCGACGTCCTGGGCCGCTAGACGAAGGGAGCGTATCCCGGAAATAGCCGCGATGGCGCGGCGGCGCAAGCAGGGGATTGGATCGGTTACGGCGCTCCGGTAAATCGCAAACGGCCGGTCTGCTTGAGCGTCTTGATATCGAACGTGCGCAATTCGGTCGCGCCGTCGAGTTCGATCAGCACGGCAATGCGACCCGCAGACGCGGAGGTCGAGATCACGCGCGCTCCTTTGGGCAGTTGCACCATGTCGTCGGTTGCGATGGTAACGGCGCCATTATTGAACATGCGATAGCCGATGACGGCGACGACCGCCGCGACGGCGAGTGCCGTGGTCAGCGCCGAGATCCGCATGATGACGCGCGCGCGGGCAACCACTTGCGCCGCCGCCGACTCGGCGGGCTCGCCGGCGATTGATAGATTGGCGCGCCGACCTGCACTGGACAAATTTGCGCCGGACTGATTCATGGTATCCCCCTCGCCCACGCAGACTTCCGTTCTGGTGACCCCCGATGAGGCCGGCGAACGGCTCGATCGGTTGCTGGCCCGCCGCCTCGCCGACCTGTCGCGCTCGCGTCTGAAAACCCTGATCGAGGCCGGCACGGTCGAGATCGACGGCCATACGATCCGCGATCCCAGCCATCGGGTCAATTCCGGAGCTGCCATCAAGGTTGACGTGCCGCCGCCGCGTCCGGCGCGGCCCGGCCCTGAGCCTATCCCGCTCAACGTGGTTTACGAGGACGACGACATCATCGTCATCGAAAAGCCCGCTGGTCTCGTCGTTCATCCCGCCGCCGGCAACTGGACCGGTACGCTGGTCAATGCCTTGATCGCCCATTGCGGCGACAGCCTCTCCGGCGTCGGCGGCGAGCGTCGGCCCGGCATCGTTCACCGGCTCGACAAGGATACGACCGGCCTCATGGTGGTGGCGAAGAACGATCGCGCCCATCGAGCGCTGGCTGCACAATTCGCCGATCACGGCCGTAGCGGCACGCCGTTCGAGCGCGGCTATCTCGCGTTTGTCTGGGGGGCGCCCGACCGCCCGCATGGCCGCATCGATCGCCCGATCGATCGCGACCCGCGCGCGCGCGACCGCATGGCGGTGCGTGAAGGCGGCCGCGAGGCCGTTACTCATTGGCAGGTGCTAGAACGCTACCACGGCGCAATTCCGAAACGGCCGCGGGCCAAGTTACGGGCGAAGTCAAAAGCGGCCGATAGGCCAAGCACGGTCGCCAGTTTCCTGACCTGTCGCCTGGAAACCGGCCGGACTCACCAAATTCGGGTCCATTTGGCCTCAATTGGCCATGCGCTCCTTGGCGATCCGGTCTATGGGGCCGGGTTGCGCACCAAGGCGGCGCTTTTGCCGCAAGGGGCCCAAGCCGCCCTCGCGGCCCTTGGCAGACAGGCCCTTCATGCCCATATCTTGCGCATTAAGCACCCGTTAACTAGTGAAATCCTTGAGTTCCGGTCGGAACTGCCGCCTGATCTTGCCCGTTTGCATGATGCGCTGGCCGGAAGTCGGGCCGGCAATGGCGATGAGTAGTTCGGCGGCACGGGATTCCGCGGGTTTTCAGCGCCATTTGAGCAAGAATCAATTCAGCATCGCGGCGAAGTGATGCTGTTTCGCTTCCGCTCGGCTGATTCGACCGTGTATGTTGCGGGTGCGAGATGATGGAACCGGCGCCGTCGGCTCGATGAGCGACGACCCCGTTCGCCCGCCGCTCCGCGGGGGCAATTTATATGGAGGGCGCTGTCATGGCCCAAACTGCTGCACTGCCCATGCTATCGGGCGAAACCGGCCTCACCCGGTATTTAGAAGAGATCCGGCGGTTTCCAATGTTGGAACCGCAGGAAGAATTCATGCTGGCCAAGCGCTGGCGCGAGCATGGCGACCGCGACGCGGCGCATAGGCTCGTCACCAGCCATTTGCGGCTCGTGGCCAAGATCGCCATGGGCTATCGCGGCTATGGCCTGCCGATCTCGGAGGTCATCTCCGAAGGCAATGTCGGGCTCATGCAGGCGGTCAAGCGCTTCGAGCCGGACAAAGGATTTCGCCTGGCGACCTACGCGATGTGGTGGATCAAGGCCGCGATCCAGGAATACATCCTGCGCTCCTGGTCGCTGGTGAAGATGGGCACCACCGCCAATCAGAAAAAGCTCTTCTTCAATTTGCGCAAGGCGAAGAGCCGGATTTCCGCGCTCGACGAGGGCGATATGCGCCCCGATCAGGTCAAGCTCATCGCCAAGCGGCTCGGCGTGACCGAGCAAGACGTCAT
>DASZCJ010000352.1:0-5472 GCA_035943155.1 Xanthobacteraceae bacterium
CCTCGATGCGCCGTTTGATGGCGTCCTTGGATTCCAGCGCGCCGGTCTTGGTCGTCACCAGGCCGAGCACCACGACGCGGCCTTTGCGCAGGCGCTGCAGCGGCTCGAAGCCGCCGGCGCGTTCGCTGTCATATTCCATGAAATAACCGTGCACCTTGATCCGATCGAACAGCACTTCCTGCATCGCCTCGTAGCCGCCGCTGCCCATGAAGGTCGATTTGTAGTTGCCGCGGCACAGATGCATGGTCACGGTCATGTCGGACGGAATATCTGAAATCGCCATATTGATGAGATCGCCATAGATCGTGCCGAGCGCCTGCGGGTCGTCGCCGCGATCCTTCATCTGCTGCCGGTATTTCGGATCGCACAGCATGGCAATGAATACTTCATCGAGCTGCAGATAACGGCAGCCGGCGTCGGCAAAGGCGCGCACCGCCTTGCGGTAGGCCTGGCCGAGATCGTTGAAGAATGTATCGAGCTTCGGATAGACCGATTTGTCGATTGGCGTCGGCACCGGCCGGCCGTACAGCGCCGATGGCGCGGGAATGGTCATTTTCGGCGTGCGGCTGGTATTGGCTTTGACGAACTTGAAGTGTTCGATCATCGGGTGCGTGGAGAAGCCGAGCTTGCCGGTGACCTTCACGCCTTCGTTGCGCGTCGTGATCGCAGCAAAGGCGATGCCGCTATCCATGACATGCCGCTCGACCCCATCCAGTCCCCACAGGAAATCGAGATGCCACCATGACCGGCGAAATTCGCCGTCGGTGATCGATTGAAACCCGGCCGCTTCCTGCTTTTTGATGACGTCCTTGATCTCGCGATCCTCGATCGCTTTGAGTTGATCGGCGTCGATCTCGCCTTTAGCGCGGCGCTCACGCGCTTGCTTGAGCGTGGCCGGCCGCAGCAGGCTGCCGACGTGATCGGCGCGAAACGGCGGCTTGGGTCGTTGCATGCTGGCTCTCCTGGTTCTCAGATCGTCACCCCCGGGCTTGACCCGGCGGTCCATGCAGCGATGCGGCCCTATGGATTGCCGGGTCAAGCCCGGCAATGACGATTGCAGGGGATTCCCTATCCCCAGACCTCTTCAGCGACCTCGACAATGCGGCGCAGCTTCGCCCATTGATCGTCCTCGGCGAGGATATTGCCTTCCTCGGTCGAGGCGAAGCCGCATTGCGGCGACAAACAAAGCTGATCGAGATCGATGAACTTGCTTGCCTGATCGATGCGGCGCTTGATCGCGTCCTTGCTCTCCAAGGCGCCAGTTTTGCTGGTGATCAGGCCGAGCACGACGGTTTTGCTCTTGGGCACGAAGCGCAGCGGCTCGAAGCCGCCGGCGCGCTCGGTGTCATATTCCATGAAATAGCCGTGCACGTTGATCGTGTTGAACAAAAGTTCGGCGATCGGCTCGTAGCCGCCGGTGGCGACGAAATTGGAGCGAAAATTGCCGCGGCACAGATGCATGGTGATTGTCATGTCGGATGGAATATCGGCGAGCGCGGCATTGATCATAGCGGCATAAACCGCCGGCAAGCGCGCGGGATCTTCACCGCGATCGGCGATGGTACCGCGCAGCAACGGATCGCACAGATAGGCAAGATTGACCTCATCAAACTGCAAGTAACGGCAGCCGGCGTCGGCAAAGGCGTGCACCACGTTGCGATAGGACTGGCCGAGATCGCGATAAAAATCCTCCATCGCCGGATAGATCGCTTCCGGCACCGCATCGCGGCCATAACGAAAATGCAGCGACGACGGCGACGGAATGGTCATCTTCGGCGTGCGTTTAGTGTGCGCCAGCAAGAACTTGAAATGCTCGATCATCGGATGCGGCTTAAAGCCGCCAAGCTTGCCGATCACGCGCAATAAAATCGGTCGCGGCTGCGGGCCGTGCGTTTGAAACTTAATTTTGCGTTCGCCGGTATAAGATTCCACATTGTCGAGCCGTTCGAGGAAATCGATATTCCACGACGTGCGCCGATACTCGCCATCGGTGATCGACGCCAGCCCCGCCGCTTCCTGCTTGGCGATCACGCCCGCGACTTCGCGATCCTCGATCTCCTTGAACGCTGCGGCAGAAATTTCACCACGCGTCCGCTGCTCCCGCGCCGCTTTCAGCGCGGCGCTGCGCAGGAGACTGCCGACATGGTCGGCGCGAAATGGCGGAGTGGCGCGCTGGGTCATTGTTTACCCCTTCAATTTCACCTCTCTCCGCGCGCGGGGAGAGGTCGGATTGCGTAGCAATCCGGGTGAGGGGGCGTTGCCGCTTCCGAGCGCGGCGGAAAGGGCCCCTCACCCCGACCCCTCTCCCCGCATGCGGGGAGAGGGAGATCACTTACGCGCCGGCCCGCTGATGCCGCATGCCGGATATTGTAGGCTACAGCGTGATCCCGAAAAGTGGTCTTCCGGTTTTCGGAAAAGGTCACGCTCAAACGAAAAACCCGGACCTTGATTCGTTTCAATCGAATTGGATCAAGGTCTAGCCTGCTGCAAGGAGGAAACGATGCGTCCGGTGCTGCGGCTGTGCGAGGACGTGCTGTCGAACGGCGGAGCGATGGCATTATCGGCGCTGCCGCGTATGATCTTCGTCGTGCATGGTTCGGTCGCGGTCGATGACCGTATTTTGCGCGACGAGGAGACTTTTGGCGGTGACGGCGCAGTCCAGCTCAAAGCGGGAAGCGCCGGCGCGATGCTGTGGCGCTGGGAATTCATCACCCGCGAGGCGGATTTCGGCGGATCGCCGCCGGGCCAGGGGACGATGTCCCACGAGAAGCTCGCGGCAGTGCTGACGACCATCCCAACAGGCGCGCTCTTGCTGCGCGGCGACAGCGTCGCTTTTCCCCCGGGCGGCTGCGCCTATCTGCACCGGCATCAGGGACCGGGCATCCGCTGTCTGATCGAAGGCGGCATCCGCATCGACACCCACGGCCGCTCCACCTCATACGGTCCCGGCGGCGCGTGGTACGAGACCGGCCCGGACGGCGTGTTCGCGCAAGCTGCGGAGCGCCCGACGCGCTTTATCCGCGTCATGATCTTGCCGCGCGCTTATCTCGGTAAAAGCTCGGTCGAATATCTCAACGAGGAAGACAAGGCGAAGCCGAAGTCGCAGAGCTATAAAATTTTTGTCGATATGCCGCTGCAATCGTCATCCTGAATTTGCGGATCCTCCCCTGGAGGGGGAGGGCAATAGGCGGCCCTTGCCGCCGTGTTTTAGTGACGCCGATGCTTCGCATCGGCTATGGCGCATCATCGACGCGCCGGGGTTGGGTGATTTCTTCAGGAAAAGATTCACCCCCTCCCGCTCGCTGCGCTCGCGACTCCCCCTCCAGGGGGAGGTGTTTCAGAATGCTTGCACCGCATCCGGGACACGCAAATATCACACCGGCTTGTAATTGCGGTCGACCGATACGTCGATCAAAAGCGGCGCATCGCTTTTTATTCCGCGCGCGATCAGATCGGTGACGTCGTGCACGGTTTTCGCCCGTTCGGCGGCGATGCCGAGCGATCGCGCCAGGCCAACGTAATCGATGGCTGGATCGGTGAGCTCCATGCCGACGAAACGGTCGACCTGTGCGGCGAGCCCCCGCTGGGCGTGCAGCCGCTGCTTGAGGATGCGGTACGAAGAATTGTTGAAGATGACGAACACCGCGGCGATGCGCTCGTGCGCCGCGGTCCACAGCGCCTGACAGGTGTACATGGCGCTGCCGTCGCCGACGAGTGCGACGACCGGCCGGTCGGGCAAAGCGAGCTTGACGCCGAGCGCCGCCGGCAAACCCCAGCCAATGCCGCCGCCGCGCAAGCCATAAAAGCTCTGCGGATCGTCGCTGCGGATGAGCGAGCGGATGCCGGCGCCCGAGGAAATGGTCTCGTCGATGACGACGGCATCCCTGGGCAGCGTCTCGCCGATGGCATGTAACAGCGACAGCGGCTGCACCGGAGTCTGCCCCGCCATGTCGCGCGCCTTGGCTTTGAGCGCCTCGCGTTCCGCCAACGTCGCCGCCTTGGCCGCGTCAAGCCGTTCGCGTGCCGCGCCACGCGCGCCGCTCGACATGGCTTTGCGCACGGCCTCGGTGATGTCGGGGAGCGTCGTTTTCGGATCGCCGAGGATCGCAACCTGCGGCGGATAATTTTTGCCAAGCTCCCACGGATCGGTGTCGAGATGGATCAGCGTCAAGCTGCTCGGCATCGGCTCGATGTCGGACGGCAACGATAGCGTGAACAAGTCGCCACCGGCCGAGAACAGCACGTCATATTGTTCGAGCACTTTGCGGATCGGTCCCTGCATGCGCGTCATCGCGCCGCGAAACAGCGGATGCGACGCGGGGAACGAGGCGGTGGACGGTACAAGCTCGCTATAGACCGGCGCGCCGATCAGCTCGGCGAGCGCGACCAGTTCGGCATGCGCCTTGCTGCGCGCCACCGCATCGCCGGCGATGATGAGCGGCCGCTTGGCCGCCGCCAGGATCGCCGCCGCCGCTTCGACCGCCGCCGGATCGCCGCGCATTTGCGCCGCCACCCGCGTCGGCGCCAACAGATCGAGGTCGGCCTCGGCTTTGAGAATGTCGCCGGGCAGCGCCAGGAACACCGGACCGGTCGGCGGCGCCAGCGCGGTCTTGGCGGCGCGATGGAGGAGCCGCGGCAGATCGGCGAGGCGATGCACTTCGGCCGACCATTTCACCAGCGGCCGCGCGATCGGCGGCAGGTCGGCCCATAGGATCGGCTCGGTGGCGTTGAAGTCCTGATCGTGCTGTCCGGCGGTGACCAGGATCGGGCTGCCTGCCTTCTGCGCGTCGTACAGCATGCCCATGGCATTGCCGAGGCCGGGCGTGACGTGAAGGTTGACCACGGCAAGCTTGCCGGAGGCCTGCGCATAGCCGTCGGCCATGCCGATCACGGTCGCCTCCTGCAGCCCGAGCACGTAGCGCAGCTCGTTCTCGACCGCGAGCGCGTCCATCAGCGGCAATTCGGTGGTGCCGGGATTGCCGAACAGAATTTCCACACCCTCCTGCTTGAGCAGTTCGAGGAAGGCGCGTTTTCCACTCATTGCGGGCAAGAATTCCTCCCAGTGCGTCTTATTGGTCGAAGGATCATATCAATTGTTATCGGTCATGGCCGGGCTTGTCCCGGCCATCTCGATCGACTGGGTCTGAGTTCAAGAACTCAGGATGCGCGGGGCATAGGCGAGCGAAGCGACGCCGTTCTTCGAACGGCTATGCCCGCGCATGACATTACGATGAAGATTTGACGATGAAGATTTGGTGCCGCGGAGAGGATTCGAACCTCCGACCCACGCATTACGAAACAGCCAATGGCCATAACGCGGCCTAACACGACATAGCAGATTGCTCTCAAAAAACAGTCGATAACGTCGGCACTTCTTGCCAATGTTAAGCGGCGTTACTAGCTTGGGGTAACACGGCATAACCCCCCGATTGTTTACCCCCACGTTACCCCTAGGGGCCAACTGTCTGAGAG
>DASZCJ010000353.1:0-2126 GCA_035943155.1 Xanthobacteraceae bacterium
TAGGTGCCGTGGATCTCCGGACCCTGGATGAGCACGTCACGCACGCGCCCCTGATCGACATCGCTCAGAAGCTGCGAGAACGAAATGTCCTGCGAGGTCGTGCGCTGACCCGGATTCTGAAACAGCGTGAACAGGGCAAGCAGGAGCAGGACAATGATCACCCACAGGGCGAAATTGCGCAGATTGGCATTCATCTCTTGTCCTTGGTCCGCGGCTTATGCGGACACCCGCGAGCCATCGGTGCCCGCAAATCGTGGCGGCTTCACGTCCCCGATTATTGCCCTGTCACTGCCAATGTAGGCAGCGGGACACGCCCTGCCAAGGGAACCCGCCGTGTAACAGCCTTATTACGCTATTTCGTAAAGGTCTTCTTGCGGTGTTTCGGCATGGCTGCCCACCTGGCTGCGGTGCGACGGCGAGAAGCGCCCCGACGGGCCGCAAACCGCCTCGCTGGAGCGCGTTCGACCACGATCCAGTCGCTGTCGAGCGTGACGAGCGCGCCCGCAAGCGTCCGGCGCAGCCGCGAACGGCTTTGCCGCATCGCTTCATAAAGTGATTCGAGCTTGGCGAGCTCGACTGGCCCCTCGTTTCCGGCATGCAGGATGGCGCGCCCGAGAAGCCGCAGCGCCACCTCGGCCGGCAGATCGGCGAATCGCGCCGTCTCAAGTCTGACCGGGCCGCCCTGCGGCCATGGCACCGGCGCCAACACATCGCGCGCAGCGCCAACGGCAACTTCAATGGCCTGGTCCGCTCGCCGCATGCGCGCCGCTAATCGCGACAACCCGTGAGCGTTTAATCCTTCGCGTGCCAGATGCGGCATTAATTCCCGCAGCCGCGCGCGGGTAAAGCGTGGATCGCGGTTGCTCGGGTCCTCGCTGTGGGAAATACCTGCAGCCCGCAACGTCGCGAGCAGTCGCGCCTTGGGAACGTGCAACAACGGTCGCAACAAAAATGCGATCTTGTCCGCTCCCATGGGCAGCGGCGAGACATGGGCCATGCCGGCCAATCCGACGAGCCCGCTGCCGCGCGCCAAACGAAACAGCACGGTTTCGGCCTGGTCGTCGAGCGTATGCGCGGTCAGGATGTGCGCGCAGCCGGCTTTCGCCGCAGCCTGCCCGAGCAGCCGATAGCGCACGCTGCGCGCAGCCTCCTGCAATCCGGTTTTTGGTTTTGTGCCGCGCCAGCGCAGAATGCGATGTGCGACCCCGAGGCGACGGGCCAGCCGCTTCACGGCGGCCGCTTCGCGTGCTCCTGCGGGCCGCAATCCGTGATCGATGGTGACGGCAATAAGCTTCGGCGCACGTTTGAGTCGCTTCGCCCAACGCGCAACGAGCACCAGGAGCGCGGTGGAGTCGCCACCGCCGGAAACGGCGAGCACGAGGCCGCGCGAATTTTCCAGACCGGAGAATAAGGCGTTCGCTTCGTCGTCGCGAAGAGCTTGATCAGCAGTGCGTGCGCTTCTGTTCACGGTCGACGCTCTGCTTCACGCTGAGCGAAGCGCGCGGATATTTCCGCAACACCTCGCCAAGCGACGCGCAAGCGGCTTCTTTTTCGCCCAACGCGGCGAGCGATTGGCCGAGCCGTAACAGTGCGTCCGGCGCACGCGCCGTGTTCTCGTATTTGGTGGAGATGGTGAGAAACGACTCTGCGGCATCGCGATACTGCTTGTCCTGGAACTGGCTCTCGCCGAGCCAGTATTGTGCCTCAGGAGCAAGCCGGTCGCTCGGATATTTATGTAAGAAGTCGCGAAACGTCTGTACCGCCAGCGTAAAGTCTTTGTGCAAGACATAGCCGTACGCCAGGTCGTATTCGTCCTTCGGCGTGTTGCTGGGCGGTAGCGCCGCTTGCATTGCCCCCGCGGCGCCGGTGCCGCTGGGGTTGACCGCCGGCGGCGGCGGCAAGTCGCCGCCCGCCGATGCAGTGAGGCTGCCAGTGGCCGGCGCCGAGACGCTTGAGAGGTCAAGCGGCGCGCCGGGCTGGCGGGGCGTCGGCACGCTAGGTACCGGGGGCGGCGGCTCGTTGGCATCGGTGCTGCTGCCGAGCGGTCGCGGTGCTCCGGGCGCAGTTGGGTTGCGCGCCGGGTCGAACGCATCGCCGCGTCGCGCAGTCGGCGAACTCGCCTCCCC
>DASZCJ010000354.1:0-1586 GCA_035943155.1 Xanthobacteraceae bacterium
TTTCGGAAAAGATCATGCTCAAACAATGAGCTAAAGCGAAATGGTGATTCAACCTAAAGACATTTTGCTTTAGCGTCTGCCGCAAATTAGTCGAGATGGGCGGTCACTTCGATCGCGTCCTCGCCGGAGATGGCGGTAAAGGTCAGCGCCGCGCCATCGGCCTTGGCTCCGGGCGGCAGGCCTTCGAGATCAAATAAGAAGCGGCGGATAGCGCCATCGGCGGCCGTCTGTTGCGGCAGCGGCAGCGACCAATCGGGCGTCGGTCCCTCGACGAATAGATCAACGGGCGCATCTCTCGGCGCGGCGACTTCGACAAGGACGCGATCGTGCGCGCCGTCCGACTGACGATGCACGACACGGATCGCGAGGGCGTCGCTTTTAGCGCCTGCGTCGGCGAAACTCTGGGTATCTTGTGCGCGTGCTTGGCCCGATTGGCTCCCTTCGGCACGGTGTTCTTGGTCGGATGCGACGCCAAGTGCGGCGCCGAGTGCGACATGGCGCGGCACCCGAATCTCGGCGCGCTCGATTGCCGCGTCTTCGGCGCCGTCGCCGCTTAGCGCAAGCGCCAGATCGGCTTCCACCGGTATGCAGATATTGGAGCAGATGTCGTAGTCGAGTTTGAGCCGCAGCGCCGTCTGTTTGGTATCGTCCGTTGGCACGACATGCAGCGGCAGGATCACGTGATTGACATAGCCGATCGAATTGCCGCCGGCCCCGTCGGGAAACCGCTGCGGGGCGGGCCACAACACGCTCACCGACTTAACGTTCTCAGAAGCGGAAAAATCGAATTTTGGCGGCGCGCCAGAATCGCCCGGATCGCGCCAATATGTTTGCCATCCTGGCTCGAGCTTAATCTCGATTCCCGCGCGCAAAAAAGTGCCATCGCCACTTTGGCCATCAGGAGAATTGCTTTTGTGGCTTTTGCTCGCGGCGCCGGCGATGAGCCGCGATGCGGTGTGGGCCTGCGTGTCCCAGTTCGAGGCATCCTGGGCCGGCGCAGAAATAATGCCGGGCAGCCAAAACAGAGCGGCAACCGGCAGCGGGGCGATACGCCGCAGCAGCAAAGGTTCGCTGCGCGCGCGCATAGCCGAGACCGCCAGCGGTAATTTGCAATTCGATTTCATTGCCGTTGTCTACGGCGAAGTAGATACAAGCGCCACTGACATGATCGTGACCGGCGCAACACCATCAGTGCAGGCTGTCGCATTACTGTTGCGCGCCGATGCGCGCCGGAAAGGCGCTTTTTCTCGCCGACATTCACGAGGAAGTTGAATGAACTTAAATTATGGCGAACGGAATAGGTGAACTTTTTGCGCCGCCATTCGTTTGCAATTGCGGATCGATGGGCTAACCTTCCATTATGAAGACGCCGCGCGGTACATCCGGCAAGAGTGCATCCGGCAAGGGCAGACGCCGAGGTTATCTCGACGGCCAAATGCTTATCGCCATGCCGGCGATGATGGATGATCGTTTTGCCCGTTCGCTCATCTACGTTTGCGCGCATTCGTCCGAAGGCGCGATGGGCATCGTCGTCAATCACCCGGCGGCGAATATTAATTTCTCCGACCTTCTGGTGAAGCTGAATG
>DASZCJ010000355.1:0-17040 GCA_035943155.1 Xanthobacteraceae bacterium
GCATCGGGTTTCGCGCGGCTTTGACCGACAACGCTCTTTGCCGCGCGCGCACGATGGCGTCGGATCGGGATACGACGGCTGAGCAGTTAATCTATTTCGGCGGGGCGTCGTAGAGCGGAGCGCCCTTGTCCACAATATGGACCGCCAGATATTTAAAAGGGGTATCGCCGACGACTTTTAATCCAGCATGTGGAACGTCGCGGTGGTTTACAGCGGCTGCCCCGGTCGGCAGGTTGATTTGTTTCCCGTCTGATGTCTCGAGCGTTGCTCCTTGCAGCACGTAAAACGCTTCTTCACCATGATGAATGTGACGGGCGATGGTCTCGCCGGGCTGGTTCTCGACCACAGAGATGATGATCTCCATGTTTGTGCCCGCCACATCTTCTCGCTTTAACTCCTGCCGGTTCTTCGGATTCAAATCATTCTGAGCTACGGCCAAGCTGACGAATGCGCCAACCACGACCGCGGCAACAGTTGCGGCTATCCAAGTCCTCGTCTTTATCATTGCACGCCCTCCCATCGTTCAACGCATGATGCCTGAAAATCCGCAGCCTAGAAAGTAGGCTTACCTGATACGGGAGCGTTGGCTACTTCGCCCGATCCGCAGCACGTTCCACGATGCGCACCAAATCGGCCATGATGCGGTTTAATTCGAAATCCTTCGGCGTGTAGACTTCGGCGACGCCGGCGGCTTTGAGCGCGCCGGCATCCTGCGGCGGGATGATACCGCCGACCACGACCGGCACCTGCGTCGCGCCGTTTTCCTTCAAGCGCGCCATCACCGCGTGCACCAGCGGCAGGTGCGAGCCCGACAGGATCGACAGCCCGACGACGTGCACCTTTTTCTCAAGCGCGGCATTGGCGATCGCATCGGCGGTCAGGCGAATGCCGTCGTAGACCACGTCAATGCCGGCGTCGCGCGCACGGGCGGCAATCTGCTCGGCGCCGTTGGAATGGCCATCGAGCCCCGGCTTGCCGACCAAAAGCTTGAGCCGCCGGCCGAGCTTTTTCGAAACGCGGTCGACCTCGGCGCGGATGTCATCGAGCCCTTCGGCGTCATTGCGCATCGCGGTGCCGACGCCGGTCGGCGCGCGATATTCGCCAAACGCGGCGCGCAGCGCCGCGCCCCATTCGCCGGTGGTCACCCCGGCTTTGGCGCAGGCGATCGACGGCGGCATGATATTGGCGCCGCCTTGCGCCGCGCGGCGCAATCCATCAAGCGCCGCGGCAACCGCTTGCCGGTCGCGCTGCTTGCGCCACGCTTTGAGGCGCGCCACTTGATCGGCTTCGGCTTCCGGCGCGACGGTCAGTACCGCGCCGGCGGCGGCGGCGAGCGGCGATGGCTCGGTTTCGGTGAAGCGGTTGACGCCGAC
Organism: Xanthobacteraceae bacterium; assembly: GCA_035943155.1. Classification (GTDB taxonomy): domain Bacteria; phylum Pseudomonadota; class Alphaproteobacteria; order Rhizobiales; family Xanthobacteraceae; genus BOG-931. The sequence continues at coordinate 1,374 of DASZCJ010000355.1, forward strand.
CACAATCTGCTCGCCGCGTTCGATCGCCTCGACGCGCCGGGAATTTGATTCGACGAGCTGCTGCTTGAGATAGCCGGATTCGACCGCCGCCACCGTGCCGCCCAGCGCCGCGATGTGTTTGAGCTCGTCGCGCGCGGCCCCTTTCAATTCGCTCACTTTGCCGGCGATGACCGGCGAGTTGTCGAAGACGTCGCCGTATTCCAACAAGTCGGTTTCATAAGCCAGGATTTGCTGCATGCGCAGCGACCATTGCTGATCCCACGGCCGCGGCAGGCCGAGCGCCTCGTTCCAGGCCGGCAATTGCACGGCGCGCGCCCGCGCGTCTTTGGAAAGCGTCACCGCCAGCATCTCGATCAGGATGCGCGTGACGTTGTTTTCGGGCTGCTGCTCGGTCAGCCCGAGTGAATTGACCTGCACACCGTAACGGAACAGCCGCTGCTTTGGGTCGCGCACGCCGTAACGCTCGCGGGTGATTTCATCCCACAATTCGGTGAAGGCGCGCATCTTGCACAGCTCGGTGACAAAACGCAGCCCGGCATTGACGAAGAACGATATGCGTCCGACCACGTCGCCGAATTCTTCGTCGGCACATTGGCCCGACGCCTTTACCGCATCGAGCACGCCGATCGCGGTTGCGAGCGCGAACGCCAATTCCTGCACCGGCGTCGCGCCGGCTTCTTGGAGGTGATAGGAGCAGACGTTGATCGGATTCCATTTCGGCATTTCCTTGGTCGTGAACAGGATCACGTCCTTGGTCAGCCGCATCGACGGCGCCGGCGGAAACACATAGGTGCCGCGCGACAGATATTCCTTGATGATGTCGTTCTGCGTCGTGCCCTGTAGCGTGGCGCGCGGCGCGCTTTGCTCGTCGGCGAGCGCGATATAGAGCGCGAGCAGCCAGGCGGCCGTCGCATTGATGGTCATCGACGTGTTCATCTCGCCGAGCGGGATTGCCTCGAACAGCGCGCGCATATCGCCAAGATGACAGACCGGCACGCCGACCTTGCCGACTTCGCCCTTGGCCAGCGGATGATCGCTGTCGTAGCCGGTTTGTGTCGGCAGATCGAAGGCGACCGAGAGCCCGGTCTGACCTTTGCTCAGGTTGGTACGATAGAGCGCGTTCGAGGCCGCGGCCGTGGAATGCCCGGCATAAGTGCGGAATATCCAGGGCTTATCCCGCTTCACTTGCGTGCGCGTGGCGGCCCCGCTTTGGGCGGGCGTTTGGGCATTGGTCGCAGGTCTGCCTGGCCGCTTATCGGGCATTTGTCCGATCCCGCAAGTATTGCAGGACGTTAAGAGCGCGGAGTGTGCCGCCGTTCTTGTTGCAATGCAACATAAACTGCGGCAAAGTGTTGTCGCTGGGACCGCCGCGCACTCCTTTCCTCAATTTCCGGTTGGAGCTGCGCATGCCGGTGCAGCCGGGAGCCACGCCATGGCCGTCGCGCAGAAAAAACCTTCAGCCGCGCCGCTTAAGGATCTCTATGAGATCGGCGAAGTTCCGCCGCTCGGTTACGTGCCGCCGCAAATGCATGCCTGGGCGATCCGCAAGGATCGCCACGGACCACCCGAAACGGCGATGCAGCGCGAGGTCGTTCCCACCTGGCCGATCGCCGAGGACGAGGTGCTGGTCTATGTCATGGCCGGCGGCGTCAACTACAACGGCGTTTGGGCCGGGCTCGGCGTCCCAGTGTCGCCGTTGGATGGGCACAAGCATCCCTTCCACATTGCCGGCTCGGATGCGTCCGGCGTGGTCTGGGCGGTCGGCTCGAAGGTCAAGCGTTGGAAAGTCGGCGACGAAGTCACCGTCCATTGCAATCAGGACGACGGCGATGACGAGGAATGCAATGGCGGCGATCCGCTATTGTCGCCGTCGCAGCGCATCTGGGGCTACGAGACGCCCGACGGGTCGTTTGCGCAATTCTGCCGCGTGCAGTCGCGGCAACTCATGCGCAAACCGGCGCATCTGACTTGGGAAGAATCGGCCTGTTACACGCTCACGCTGGCGACCGCTTATCGCATGTTGTTCGGACATGCGCCGCACACGCTTAAGCCCGGCGACAATGTGCTCGTTTGGGGCGCCTCGGGCGGGCTCGGCGTGTTCGGCGTGCAACTGGTCGCCGCTTCCGGCGCCAATGCGATCGGCATCGTGTCGGATCAGTCCAAAGTTCAATACGTGATGGACCTCGGCGCCAAAGGCGTCATCAACCGCAGCGAGTTCAAGTGCTGGGGTGCGATGCCGAAAGTCGGCACGCCCGAATACGACGCCTGGGTGAAGGAGGCGCGCCGCTTCGGCAAGGCGATCTGGGACATTACCGGCAAGCGCGATGTCGATATCGTGTTCGAGCATCCCGGCGAAGCGACGTTTCCGGTGTCGTGCCTCGTGGTCAAGCGCGGCGGCATGGTCGTATTCTGCGCCGGCACCTCCGGCTATAACATCACCTTCGACGCACGCTATGTCTGGATGCGACAAAAGCGCGTGCAGGGCTCGCATTTCGCGCATCTCAAGCAAGCGAGCGCCGCCAACCAGTTCGTCATCGATCGCCGCGTCGATCCATGCATGAGCGATGTATTTCCGTGGGAGAAGATTCCCTACGCCCACGAGCTGATGCGCACCAATCGCCACAAGCCCGGCAATATGGCGGTGCTGGTCAACACGCCGCGCCAAGGCTTGCGCAATTTCGAAGACGTGGTCGAGGCGCAGGGCGCCTGACCGCCTTTCGATTCATCTTTTTCGATTAATTCGAATTGCTTGGAAATTGGCTGCCGGTGTGTGGCAGATTGATTCCGGCTGGCGCACTGGCCTCGGGGCGCACATTGCGCATGCGCTTAATCACCGTACAATATTCAAACCAGCACACGATATTGCGGTTGAAAGCCCATGGAAGAAAAAACCCGGCGCATCGAAGTCCAGCTAGACGCGTCTATCTTGAAGATCCTAGACGGATGGCGCCGCAAACAGCACGATTCTCCATCGCGCGAGGTGGCGATCCAACGGCTGGTGAAACGCGGCCTCGGTGGCGGTGCAAAGATTCGACATCGGCCCCGCAAGGCAAGTAGGCGCAAGGCAGCAGAGCTGGCAAGCCGCGAAATCGATCGCCTCGGCGACCAGTCGGCGACTAATGAAGAACGCACGCAGCGAAAGCGCCGCCTTATCAAGGGACCGCGAGAATTTCGGGACGTTCGTACCGATCTGCCGAAATCCAAAAGCTGAGCGCGTGAACTGAGATTGCACTAGGTGACGCGATTCGGCGTGTCGCGGCGTATTTCACGTTCGCGCGCGATCGCGGCATTGAGCTCGCCGCCATAGATGAAAATCCAGGCGACGAAATAGAGAAAGACCAGCGCCACCATCGCCGAGGCCAGCCCGGCATAATAGGTCACATAGGTACGGGGAAAATCCGTAAGATATCGCCCGAATACGAAGCCACAGGCGAGCCACAGCCCGAGCGTGGCGACAATCCCGGGCCAGACATCCTCGACGTGCCGCCGGCCCGCTGGCAGCCACATATGCAGGATCAACAGCGCCACCGTAAGCACGAAGGTCGCGGCACTAAAGCGCGCGATATTGTAATGGCTTTCCAGCGGCTCGAGCCAATCGAGATAGCCCAGCGCCGCGCGAAACACCAACGGACCAAGCACGACCAGAAAAGCAAGCGCCAGCAGTCCGATCGCGGCGATCAACACATAACCGATCGATTCCAGCCGCAGCAGCCACCACGGCCGCGTCTCGCTTAAACCGTAAGCGCGGTTGAGCCCAATGCGCAGGCTCTCGATGCCGCTCGAAGCAAAATAAACTGCGAACACCGCGCCGATGGTGAGGATATCGCCGCGCGCCGTGGTCAGTACTTTGTGAATTTCACCGGCGATGCCGCCGGATACTTCAGGCGGCCAGGCCGCGACGATCAGGCCGGCAACTTCGTCGGCGAGGTTCTGTGAACCGATGAAGGCCGCGAGCGCCGTCACCAGGATCAAGAACGGAAACATCGACATCAGAACAGACAGCGCAATATGGCTCGCGATCGCCCAACCGTCGTCGGCGTTGAAGCGATAGAAAGCATCCCAGGCTACACGCCAGCACAGACGGATCGTGTTCAATGGCAGACAGCCTCCCGCACCGGAACTACCACGGCACCGGAACCACCACGGCGCCTACCTAGATAGCATCCATTGCCGCCGCCTTTCGCCGGTCAGAAAAGCCGTTGTGGCGGCCGAGATTGGCTTTTGTGCACTGCACGCATAAGCTTGTCGAACCACTCGGACGTTTAACCCATCCAGCGCGTGCACCGATCAGCGAATGACCCAATAAACGAGGATCTATGCCCTCTGCCGTTACGGAGAGACCGCCGCGCCGTGAAGTGATCGCCATGCTGGGCGATGCGGTTGCGGCGATGGATGCGCTAGTCAATGACGCCCGCCACGCCGTTGCCGGGCGGGTCATGGTCGAGGGCCGTGTGGCGTCACGGCTATTCGACAGCGAACAGCGCGCCACGCACGGCCTTGCTTGGCTTGCGACCTATGTCGAAGCCATTCGTCAGCTCGGCTTATATGCGCAGCGCCTCGCCGACGCCGGCAGTTTCGGCGAGATCGAGGAACTCTTGCTGCGGATCGGCGCGGGCGAATATCTCGCCCAACTGCTCGGCGGCATTGCGATGAGCCAAGGCGAGATCGTGCGGCTGTCGGATTTCGGGTTAAACGCGGCGGCGGTCGCCGCACGGGTCAATCCGGCCGTCGAACATCTCATCGCCACCGGAAATACGCCGGCGCGCCGGGCGCGGCTGATGGAACTGATGCGCCAGCATCACGATGCGACGGTCGGCGCCTGCGGGCTCGACGACACGCTCGATTCCATCCGCGAGGAAATGCGTAAATTCGCCGACGATCGGGTTACGCCGTTCGCGCAAGCCTGGCATTTGCGCAACCAATACATTCCGCTCGACGTCATTGCGCAGATGGCGGAGCTTGGGGTTTTTCGGCTGACCATCCCGGAAGACTACGAGGGTATGGGGCTTGGCAAAGAATCCATGTGCGTCGTCTCCGAGGAATTGTCGCGCGGCTATATCGGCGTCGGCAGCCTCGGCACGCGCTCGGAGATTGCGGCCGAACTTATTCTTGGCTCCGGCACCGAGGAGCAAAAACGCAAATGGTTGCCGAAGATTGCCTCTGGTGAAGTGTTGCCGACCGCGGTGTTCACCGAACCGAATATCGGTTCCGATCTCGCCTCGCTCAAAACCCGCGCGGTCCGCCAAGGCGACGTATATAAAATCTACGGCAATAAGACCTGGATCACGCATCCGGTGCGGGCCGATTTGATGACGCTCCTTGTGCGCACCAATCCGGCGGAGACGGGCTATCGCGGGCTGTCGATGCTGCTGGCGGAAAAGCCGCGCGGCAGCGACTCCGAGCCATTCCCCGTGCCGGGCATGACCGGCACTGAAATCGAGGTCTTGGGCTATCGCGGCATGAAGGAATACGAGATCGCCTTCGACGGTTTTGCCGTCAAGGCGGAGAATCTGCTCGGCGGCATCGAGGGTCTCGGCTTCAAGCAATTGATGGCGACATTCGAGGCGGCGCGCATCCAGACTGCCGCGCGGGCGATCGGCGTAGCGCAGGCCGCGATGGAAGCGGCGCTAAGCTATGCCACGAACCGCGTCCAGTTCGGTCAGCCGATTGCCGCTTTCCCGCGCATCGCCGACAAGGTCGCGATCATGGCGGCGGAGATCATGATCGCGCGCCAGCTCACCTATTACGCCGCGCGAGAGAAGGATTCCGGGCGGCGTTGCGATCTCGAAGCCGGCATGGCGAAGCTTCTTGCCGCGCGCGTCGCCTGGGCGGCGGCCGACAATGCGGTGCAGGTGCATGGCGGCAATGGCTTTGCCGTCGAATTTCCGGTATCGCGAATCCTATGCGATGCCCGCATTCTCAATATTTTCGAGGGCGCCGCCGAAATCCAGGCGCACGTCATCGCCCGGCGGCTGCTCGACGGCTCGAATTAAAGCTCACCTCTCCCCTGCGGGGAGAGGTCGAGCGAACACAGTGAGCGAGGGTGAGGGGGATCGGACGTTGCAGAATGTTGCAGACCGTTCCCCCTTACCCGCCTCGCGCTTTAGCACTCGGCACCCTCTCCCCCTTGGGGAGAGGGAAGATGAGACTACCAACGCACTGTCGCGCCGCGTTGCGGAACGATTGCTGCGCGCTTTGAATTGATTAAGGCAAGCTCATTTGCAAAGCCGGATTTCTCCGATGGTCAAGATTCCGCACAATGCCTTTGTTTTCGTCGGCGATGGCCGCAAGGCGCTGCTTTTGCGCAACGACGGCGATGCGGACTTGCTCAACTTGAAAACCGAGCGGGTCTTCACCGACCACAATCCGCCGACCCACGAGCAGGGCACCGATCGTCCGGGGCGGACATTTTCGTCCATGGGCGTTGGGCGATCCAGCGTCAGTCAGACCGACTGGCATCAGCTCGAGGAGCACCGCTTTGCCGCGGAAGTCGCTGCAATGCTGGAGCGGACCGTGCGCGACCGCGGCATCGAGGCCTTGATCGTTGTCGCGCCGCCGCGCGCGCTTGCCGAGCTACGCAAGGCGTTCCATCCCGAGGTGAAAAAGCGAATCATCGCCGAAATCGACAAGGATCTCACCAAACACCCGATCGATCAGATCGAGAAGCACCTCGCTGCGTGACTTCCTGCCTTTTTAAATCCGTGGTGCGGGGCGCCAGCCCCGCTAACGCATCCGCTCTTCTATTTTTGCTCGCTCCGGCGCTGGCGGCTCCTTGAGCAATAAGCCGACATTGCCGGACAGAATGCGTTCGCCATCCGCGCCGAGTGCGCGCAGATCATCAACGAAATCACGCACTGCCTCGCGCTTTCTGATTTCCTGCGGATAGTCGGTGGCAAAGACGATACGCGAGGCAGGGATTTCGTTTAAACCGGCTTTGATCGCGCCGATGCCGCCGGCGAAACCGGCTGTGTCGAACACAAGATTGTGCCGGGTGTAATGATCGAAATCTTTCTCGGCCTTGCGGCCGTGGCGTTCATTGCCCGCCGTCCCCCAAAACTCTTTGTCTTGAAAACAGCGGATGCGGGCCAGCATGCCGGCGATGCCCCCTGCGAGATGCGCCATGTGCACGGTGAGCTCGGGATGGCGATCGAATACGCCGGAATTGACCAGCCGGATGACTGCCATGATCAGCGAAAATTCCCGCCCAACCGCGCGCGCCGTGTCGTAGGCGTCGAACCCCTCCGCGTGATTAAGCTTGAGCGCCGGATGCACGAAAACGAACATGTCGAGCTTGCCGGCTTCGCGCCAGAACGATTCAAGCGCCGGATCGTCGATGAACTTTCCATCGAATTCAGAAGTGATGACGACACCCTGGAAGCCAAGCTCGTGGCGGCAGCGAGCAAGCTCCTTGAATGCCGCATCGCCACCGAGCGGATGGGCATGCGCGGCGCCGATGAAGCGTCCCGGATAGTCGCGCTCGGCTTGGCTCGCTTTGTTGTTGACGAGCCGTGAAGTTTCGAGATCGGCGCACATGCCCGCGGCGCTGGTGAGCCAGGCCGCGTCGATGCCGGCCAGATCCATCATGCGCACATGTTCGTCCAGATCGTAGAGCAGCGAATGCACCGTGTAACTCGGCGCGCCGAGCGCATCGTAGTGCAGCACGAGGCGGTCGCCCGGATCTTGCTTGATGAGTTCGCGCGGGGTGAAATGGTGCTGGAAATCGACGATCATCGCGGGCGGGTCCTCTTAGATCTTCAGCGTCATCCTGTGGTGGCCGCGAAGCGGCCCTCGAAACGCTCAGGCCGTCGCCCTTCGAGGCTCGCTTTGCTCGCACCTCAGGGTGACGGAAGCAAGTAATCCACGGGTTTCGCTCCCCCTTAAGGCAGGCTACAACGAAGCGCCATGGGCGATTTTATGTCCCACGTCGCGGTCCCGATCGCCATCGGCGCGGTCGCACTCGTGCTGCTGCTCGGCCTCATCAACATGATGCGGGGCGGCTCACCCAATAAATCGCAGCAATTGATGCGGCTTCGCGTGTTGCTGCAATTCGTTGCCATCGTCGTTATCATGTTCACCCTCTGGATCATGGCCAGATAACCATTCAGCCACGATGGTCGTCCTCAACAAAATCTATACGCGCACCGGCGACGACGGCACCACCGCGCTCGGGACCGGCGAGCGGCGCAAAAAATACGATCTGCGTATTGCCGCCTATGGCACGGTCGACGAGGTCAATGCCGCGATCGGGGTTGCGCGGCTGCACACGGCGAGCGATCCGGCGCTCGATGGTGTGCTGGCGCGAATCCAGAACGATCTGTTCGATGTCGGCGCCGACCTTTGCACGCCGGGACAGGGCAAAGGACCCGGCGGCGCGCGGTTGACGGTCACCGATAATCAGGTGGCTTGGCTCGAAGCCGAGATCGATCGCCTCAATGCAGACTTGGCGCCGCTGCGCTCATTCGTGCTGCCCGGCGGCGGCGCCGCGGCGGCCTATCTGCACGTCGCGCGCACAATCTGCCGGCGGGCCGAGCGGCTTACTGCCGAGCTTAAGGACAAGGCCGGCGAGAGCGTCACGCCCGAGGTGCTGAAATACCTCAATCGCCTATCGGATTACCTTTTCGTCGCAAGCCGTTATACCAATAACAAGGGTGCGGGCGACGTGCTCTGGAAGCCTGGCGAGAATCGCTAGTGTCCCGATTCCGAAGTTCGTAAGCATTGGCGGCACGCTCGTACGAACTTCGGAATCGATAAGGACACTAGCAAAGCTATCCTTGCTGGTGCCGTTTTTTGAACCCGAAGTTCGCATCGGAGGGTGCCGGAGATTTGTGCGAACTTCGGGTTCGCGGTACCAGGTGGCGTTGACCGGGAGGGGGAGGGCCGGTAGTTTGCTGCACCGCAGCAGCGCGCAAATTCTCCGTCGCGCCAACCCATAAGCAAACAACAGCAGCAGCAGTCGTCCGCATGAAAATTCTGGTGCCTGTGAAGCGGGCGATCGACAAGGACGTGAAAATCCGCGTGAAGCCGGACGGCTCCGGTGTCGAGCTCGGCAACGTCAAAATGTCGATGAACCCGTTCGACGAGATCGCCGTCGAGGAGGCGATCCGGCTCAAGGAGGCCGGCAAGGCAACTGAGATCGTCTGCGCCTCGATCGGCGCGGCGCAGTCAGCCGAGACGATCCGTACCGCACTCGCCATGGGTGCCGACCGCGGCATCCTGGTGAAAGCGGACGGCGCCGTGGAGCCGCTCGCGATCGCTAAAATCCTCAAAGCTATTGCCGAAGCGGAGAAGCCTGGTTTGATCATCATGGGCAAACAGGCGATCGACGACGACTGCAATCAGACCGGCCAAATGTTGGCCGCGCTGCTCGGTTGGCCGCAGGGCACCTTCGCTTCCAAGGTGACGCTCGATGGCGATGCGGTCACGGTCACGCGCGAGGTCGATGGCGGCTTGCAGACGGTGAAGCTGAAAACACCGGCGATCGTCACCACCGATTTGCGGCTCAACGAGCCGCGCTACGCGTCCTTGCCCAATATCATGAAGGCGAAGAAGAAACCGATCGAGGAAAAGACCGCCGCCGACTACGGCGTCGATATCAAGCCGCGGCTTGAAGTCGTCAAGACCGCCGAGCCGCCGGTGCGCAAGGCAGGCGTGAAGGTCAAGAGCGTGACCGAACTGGTCGAGAAGCTCAAAGAGGCGGGGGCGGTTTGATGGGATTTTCGACGAGCAAACGAAGTCATTTTGCCTCTCCCCAATGGGGAGAGGCCGGGGAGCATCAAAGATGCGAGCCCGGTGAGGGGGGATTGAATCGAGGTCCGAACCCCCTCGCCCGACTTGCTCGCTTCGCTCCCAAGTCGGCCTCTCCCCATCGGGGAGAGGTGAAATCTGGGCGATAGCAAATGCCCACGCTTCTCCTCGCCGAACATGACAATGCCTCGCTCAAAGACGCGACCAACAAGGCGCTGACCGCGGCGAAACAGCTCGGCGGCGAGGTGCACATTCTGGTCGCCGGACAAAACTGCAAGCCGGTCGCCGAGGCGGCCGCCAAGCTTGACGGTGTCGGGAAAGTGCTACTCGCCGACGCTCCCGCTTACCAGCATATGCTGGCCGAGCCGACCGCGGCGCTGATCGTCGCGCTCGCCGAACCTTACGACACGCTGATGGCGCCGGCGACGACCACCGGCAAGAACATCATGCCGCGTGTCGCGGCGCTGCTCGACGTCATGCAGATTTCCGACATCATCAAAGTGGTGGCGCCCGACACCTTCGAGCGTCCGATCTATGCCGGCAATGCCGTGCAGACGGTGCGTTCGCCGGAAAAGAAGCGGGTGATCACGTTGCGTACGGCCGCCTTCCAAGCGACCGGGGCAGGGGGATCCGCTCCGATCGAGCCGGTCGGCGTGGTAGCAGATCCGGGTCTCTCCGGCTTCGTCGGTGAAGAACTCTCAAAGTCCGAGCGTCCAGAACTAACGTCGGCCAAGATCATCATTTCCGGCGGCCGGGCCATGCAAAACCGGGAAAACTTCACCAAATATATCGAGCCGGTGGCGGATAAACTCGGCGCGGCAATTGGCGCGTCGCGCGCGGCGGTCGATGCCGGTTATGCGCCGAACGATTGGCAGGTTGGGCAGACCGGCAAGGTGGTCGCTCCGGACCTCTATATCGCGGTCGGCATTTCCGGCGCCATTCAACATCTCGCCGGCATGAAGGACTCCAAAGTGATCGTGGCGATTAACAAAGATGAGGAAGCGCCGATCTTTCAGGTCGCCGATTACGGCCTAGTGGCCGATCTTTATCAGGCGCTGCCGGAGCTTGCGGCTGAGCTCGACAAGGTTAAGCACTGACCGAATCTGGCGTGCCGGGCGAGATCGTCGTAAAGTCGCGTGTAAGGTGAATCGAAATGGTCGAGGTCAAGGAACGCCCCAAAGATCGAACCGGCTCGCGCGCGCAGCCCGCGCGCGGCGGGGAGGCGGCTGATCCGGCTCCGCCATTTCGTAAGGTCGGCGTCATCGGCGCCGGCCAGATGGGCAACGGCATCGCCCATGTTTGCGCGCTGTCGGGTTTCCACGTTCTATTGAACGACATCGCCGCCGACCGGATCACCGAAGGATTGGCGACCATCAGCGGCAATTTGGCGCGGCAGGTCAGCCGTGAGCGCATCAGCGACGAACAGCGCCAGGCGGCGATCAAACGCATTTCGCCGGCCAAGACGCTCGACGAACTCGGCGACTGCGATCTCGTGATCGAATCGGCGACTGAACAGGAAGACGTCAAACGTAAAATTTTTGCGGCGCTGTGCCCGGCGCTCAAGCCGGAGACCATTGTTAGCACCAATACATCTTCAATCTCGATCACGCGGCTTGCCGCCGGGACCGACCGGCCAGAAAAATTCATCGGCATTCATTTCATGAATCCGGTGCCGCTGATGGAGCTGGTCGAGGTGATCCGCGGCATCGCGACCGACGACGCAACTTTCGAATCCACCAAGCAGTTTATCGCCAAGCTCGGCAAACAAATCGCGGTGGCGGAGGATTTCCCCGCCTTTATCGTCAACCGCATTCTGCTGCCGATGATCAATGAGGCGATCTATACGCTTTACGAAGGTGTCGGCAATGTCGAAGGGATAGACACCGCGATGCGGCTTGGCGCCCATCATCCGATGGGTCCGCTGGAGCTCGCCGATTTCATCGGCCTCGACACCTGCCTCTCGGTCATGCAGGTGCTGCACGAGGGCTTGGCGGATTCGAAATACCGGCCGTGCCCGCTGTTGGTGAAATACGTCGAAGCCGGCTGGCTCGGTCGCAAGACGCAGCGCGGCTTCTACGATTATCGCGGCGACAAGCCGGTGCCGACCAGATAATCAGGAATCAGCGATCAGTAATCGGTAATCAGATTGGCGCGGTTCTGCCTCTCTGATTACCAGTCACTGACCGCTTGTTCCTGTTCTGATTACTGAAAACTGATATCTGATTCCTGGTCAGGCTGCCGCCCGTTGCGGCGCGGTAACGCCCCAGCATGACAGCGCCGCGATGCGCTCGAACCAGCCGCGCAAATGCGGGTAGGGCTCGACCGGCAGCTCCGCTTCCTTGGCGTAGAACATCGGCGCGGCGACGGCAAAATCTGCGATCGTGAGCGTATTGCCGACGATATATTTTTGTTTTGCCAAATGCGCATCGAGCATGGCAGCTTCCTTCTCGTAGGCGGCGACACCTTTTACGATGGCGGCCTCGTCGGGCGGTCCGAGGTTGAGAATTTTCTTGACTAGCCGTTCCGTCAGTACCATCGCCCATACATCACGATTCCAGTGCGCCAGATTCCAGCTCTGCCAGCGCGTTATATCGGCGCGGATCCGGGCATCATTCGGCCATAGCGCATTCAGTTTTTTGCTCGCGACATATTGCATGATCGCAAGCGTTTCCCAGAGCTTGAAATCGCCGTCGACCAAAGCCGGCGTTCGTCCGGTCGGATTGATGGCGAGAAAGGCCGGCGTGCGCGAGCCGCCTTTGGTGAGATCGACGAACTCGCATTCCAGCGGAACGCCGAGATAGTCGGCGAGCGCGCGAACCTGCCAGGTATTCGGTGAAGGCGGGAAGCCGTACAGTTTCATGATCTACTCCTTTTCAGCGGTTCTTAGCTACTCACAACATGAGGCGGATTTCGGTTCCCGGTATGACGCTTTTGGATCAACCACCGCGCCTTCGTAGCGATCGTGGTGGCGCACCCAGGCCATCGACCACTCAAGCTCGTCCTCATCGCGGCCCTTGGGCGCGAGGTCGAGGAAATGATAGGCGCCGATCAACATGTCGAGACCGCGGCCATAGGTTGAATAGGTGTGAAAGACTTCGCCGCTGGCGTTCTTGTAGAACACGCTGGCCCCGGGCCGCTCCTCGCTCGGGAAGCTTTCGATGCTCTCATAGTTGTACATCACCTTGCCGCCAGCCTTCTCCTGCGGCGTCATCGAAACCTGATAGTCGTGGTTGAAGTCGCTGCCGAATGACGACACCCATTTGAAGCGCCAGCCCATGCGGCGCTTGAATGCTTCGATCTGCGGCAACGGCGCCCGCGAGACGACGACGAACGACACGTCGCGCTGTGTGAGGTGAATGGCCGCGCCGTCGAAATGATCGGCAAGGAATGAACAGCTCGGGCATCCGGCTTCCCAGCCGGGGCCAAGCATGAAGTGATAGATAATCAGTTGACTTTTGCCGCCGAACAGAACGGCAAGCGATTGTTTGCCGTCCGGCGTGTCGAACATGTAGTTCTTCTCGACTCGCTCCCACGGCAATGCGCGGCGCTTGCGGCTCAGCTCGTCACGGGCGCGGGTAAAGGCTTTCTCCTCGGCAAGATAGGCCTTGCGCGCGGCGATCCATTCGTCATGGGCAACGACCTTGTGCGGTTCCATGATGCGCTCCTGTTCTCTACTTTCTCCGCTCGCGCGGAGACGAACTCATGCGACCTGCCACAAATTCAAGAGGGCCAGGATCGCGATCGTAAGCCAGGTCAATTGGTCGGCGTCATCCAGCCGATGCCGGCGCCGCCGGGTTCTTGCAGGATGACGATGCGGCCGACATTGGGAACATCGAAGGCCGGCTTCATGACCTTGGCGCCGGCGGCGACGGCTTTCTTGACGCGGGCGTCGACATCATCGACGGCGATGTAAGGCATCCAGCCCTCGGGCACGCCTGCATGATCCGGCCCGCTGATGTCGAAAATGCCGCCGACGGATTCGCCGGCCATCTTGGCGACCCAATAGGTGCCGCCGCCCGGGATCGGCATCGCCTCGTAGCTCCAGCCCAAGGTGTCGGCATAGAATTTCTTGGCCTTGGCGATGTCGCGCGCCATCAGCTCGTTCCAGTAAAATTTTCCATGCGAGCCAGCCATTGCGAACTCCTTACTTGCAAACTTACTTACGAGCTTACTTGCGAACTTTGCTTTATGTCCGCCAGCGATATGGCGAGCGAATGGCGGATGGCTCGGCCGCGGAAGCTTAGTCGTCTCTTGTAACAGAACGGCGAATGCTGCCTGCGGCCGATCCAGCTCGATGGTTCACGCGACGAAGTTTTCGAGCTTGTCGAGTGCGCCAGTCCAGCCGCTTTGATGACGATCGCGCGCTTCTTCGTCGAAGAATTGCGTGTGCGTGAGCGTCAGCAGCGAACCGTCGCCATCCGGCTTGATCTCGACCGTCACCAGGGATTCGCGCTCCGGCGTGCTTTTCCAAGCCCAGGTGAAGACGAGCTTTTGGTTGGGCACGACTTCGCGATAGACGCCGCTGACGTCGTGCTCTTCGCCCGCTGGACTCTGCATCAGCCAGCGAAAGCGTCCGCCGACGCGCGGCTCACACTCGACCTTGAGCACTTTGACCTCGCCAGGCCCCATCCAGCGCTTTACTTTGTCCGGATCGGTCCAGGCCGCGAAGACTTTGTCCGGCGGCGCTTTGAGCCGGCGCTTGACGGTGAGGCTCGGTTTGGTCGCTGTTTGGACTGCCATGACTCTTCCTCCAGATATGTGGCAAGGCTCGAAAGCCGGTCGGACCAGAATTTTTCGTAACGATTGAGCCATTCGAACGCGTCGCGCATCGGCTCGGCTTCAAGCCGGCAGGCGACGGTGCGCCCGGTTTTGGTTCGCTGCAGCAAGCCGGCATCGGACAGCACATCGAGATGCTTCATGACCGCCGGCAGCGACATTTCAAACGGCGCGGCGAGTTCGCTGATCGAAAGGCCGGGCTCTTGCGCAAGCCGCAACACCAGCGCGCGGCGGGTCGCATCCGACAAAGCGGCGAAGGTGCGATCGAGGGGCGCGGTGTAAAACTTTACCATGTGGTTAAGTATAGCGGCGCGCGCGGGAGAGTCAAGCGGCGCTTTTCGAACTAAAGAGGAGAAATTGCTTTTGCTGGTTGCGACGGTCGGTCGCGATCAGCCCGGTTTCCGGATCGCCGCGCCAACGAGCCGCACGCCGTCGTCGCTCGCCCATTCCGCGGGGCCCGCGATATTGCCGATCTCACAGCCGGACGGATCGACGATGATCGTGGTCGGCATGCCAAACGCTTTGCCGGCAGTTTTGAGTTCCTCGAACACCCGCGCGCTTGGATCGGAAAAATAGGCGAGGTGCGCGATGCCGACATCTTTGAAGAAAGCGAGCGGCTTTTGCGGGTCGCGGGTGTCGATATTCACGGCGACGACCTGGAAGTCCGCACCGCCAAGGAGCGCCTGCAAGGCATCGAGCGCCGGCATTTCGCGGCGGCACGGCACGCACCATGTCGCCCAAAGATTGAGAAGAACCACACGGCCGCGCCAGTCGGCAAGCGCCACATCGCGGCCTTTGGCGTCTTTGAAGGCGAGATCGGGCACGCGCAGCGGCGTGTGCGCCGGGGTGAATGCGGCAACTTCACCGCGCACCAAGGGCGCGATCCGCTTGGCGGTATTAACCGCGGCTTGACAGGCAGCATCGGCCGGATTGCTTCGCCGA
Source organism: Xanthobacteraceae bacterium (assembly GCA_035943155.1). GTDB lineage: Bacteria > Pseudomonadota > Alphaproteobacteria > Rhizobiales > Xanthobacteraceae > BOG-931. The sequence goes on from DASZCJ010000355.1 coordinate 16,836, forward strand.
TGGGCAATCCCGTATACCCCCGCCAGGACGATCAGGATCGCCAGCGCCGCGACGGCTGAAAACAGGCGCAACCGGCCGATTTTCTGCAAATAGGACGCGGTCCGCGGTGTCTCGTCGGGATTGGGCATAGGCGTCATGAGCATTTGGTCATGAGCAACACAATGTGGGGCGGACGCTTCGGTTCGGGCCCCGATCCGATCATGGA
>DASZCJ010000356.1:0-2520 GCA_035943155.1 Xanthobacteraceae bacterium
TTTTCTCGATCCGCGACGACACCCATGCTTGGGAGGTATGGCGCTGGCCCTGGTCGGTTCGATGGGACCGTCTGTTCACGCTGGTGCGATGAGCGGCCGCCGCAAAGGCAAATCCGCTGCAATTTGCGAACCGGCCGCCGCACCGTCCGTTGCACCGCTCGCACCCGCTGCGCCCGCTGCACCCCTTGAGCAGGCCGATGGCGGCAAGCGAACCCGCCGCCGCAAGCTTGCCGGCACCGTCCTCGAGGAGCGCATCGGCTACCGGTTCACCGATTCCTCGATACTGGAAATGGCGCTTACGCATATTTCCGCGCTCAAGGGCGCGCGCAATCGTGCCGGCAGTTATCAGCGTTTGGAATTCCTCGGCGATCACGTGCTCGGTTTGGTGATCTCCGACATGCTCTACCGGGCCTTTCCGAAAGCCGATGAAGGCGAACTGTCGCGCCGCCTCGCCGATCTGGTGCGCAAGGAAACTTGCACCGAGATCGCGCGCAGCGTCGACCTCGGCGCAGTCATTCGGGTCGGATCCTCCGAACACAATGCCGGCGCGCGCTCACGGCCGGCCATCCTCGCCGATGTGTGCGAAGCGGTGATCGGGGCGGTTTATCTCGACGGCGGTTACAAAGCCGCCGAAGAAGTCGTCGAACGCCTCTGGCAGGTGCGGCTGCGCGCCACCGCTCAGCCATTGCGCGATCCAAAAACGGTATTGCAGGAATGGGCGCAGGCGCGCGGCCTGCCGACGCCGGTCTATCGCGAGATTGCGCGCTCCGGCCCGGATCACAGCCCCGAGTTCCGGGTCGCCGTGGCGCTTCCGGCCTTGGCACCGGCTGAAGGCTTGGGACGCTCCAAGCGCGCTGCCGAACAGGCGGCCGCAGCCGCCATGCTGGCGCGCGAGGGCGTCCAACCAGCGCGCCGCAATGGCTGAACAGGCGCCAGCGGCGCAGCGCTGTGGTTTTGTGGCGCTGATCGGCGCGCCGAACGTCGGAAAATCCACGCTCATCAATGCGCTGGTCAGCGCCAAAGTGTCGATCGTTACGCCGAAGGTGCAAACCACGCGCAGCCTCATTCGCGGCATCGCCATTGAAGGCGTCGCCCAGCTTATTTTCGTCGATACGCCGGGAATCTTTTTGCCGCGGCGACGGCTGGACCGCGCCATGGTCGGCACTGCCTGGGGCAGCACGCAGGATGCTGATCTCGTCGCGCTCCTGATCGATTCGCGCCGCGGGCTCAAGGAGGACGACGAAAAAATCCTGCACGGGCTTGGCGAAATCCGTCCGCCAAAAGTGCTCGTTCTCAACAAGATCGACCTGGTCGACAAACCGGCGCTGTTGGCCTTGACGCAAAAGGCTAATCAGCACGCCAGTTTCGCCGCCACATTTATGATCTCGGCGTTGTCCGGCGACGGCGTGCCCGACCTGAAACGCGGGCTTGCTGCGCACGCGCCGGTAGGTCCGTGGCTCTACCCGCCAGACCAGATTTCGGACGCGCCGATGCGCCAATTAGCGGCGGAGATCACCCGGGAAAAGCTGTATCTGCGGCTGCATCAGGAATTACCTTATCAGTCGACAATCGAGACCGAGGTCTGGAAAGAGCTCAAGGACGGCGCGGTGCGCATTGAGCAGACCCTCTATGTCGAGCGCGAGAGTCAGCGCAAAATCGTCCTCGGCAAAGGCGGCCAGACGCTCAAGGCGATCGGGACCGCGGCGCGCGCGGAAATCGCCGCGGCGATCGAGCAGCCGGTGCATCTTTTTCTCCATGTCAAAGTGCGGCAAGGATGGGCCGACGATCCGGAACGCTACCGCGCAATGGGGCTCGAATTCCCCAAGGAGTAACAAGGAGTAGAACGACGACAAGCAGAGCGCTGCCGTCGCGGTCAAAGAAAAAGTAAATACGCGATCATGGAATGGGTCGACGAAGGCATCGTGCTCGGCGTCAAGCGCCACGGCGAGACCAGCGTTATTCTGGAATTGATGACGCATGCGCATGGCCGGCACCTTGGCCTGGTGCGCGGCGGATCCGGTGCGCGCCACCGCGGCATTTTGCAGCCGGGCAATGCCGTGCGCGCGACCTGGCGGGCGCGGCTCGACGAGCATCTCGGGCTTTATTCAGTGGAGGGATCGACGCTCCGCGTGGCCGGCTTCCTGGCCGCGGCCCATGCTCTCCACGGCGTCACCCACCTCGCTGCGTTATGCCGGCTGCTCGCCGAACGCGAACCGCATGCGGCGATTTACGATGCATTGCAGGCAATCCTTGAGCGGCTCGACGATCCGCGCGCGGCGGCGCCGATGATCGCGCGCTTTGAGCTCGACTTTCTGGCGGAGCTTGGTTTCGGACTCGATCTTGCGGCCTGCGCCGCGACCGGCACCAAGGAGGATCTCGCTTTCGTGTCGCCGCGTTCGGGCCGCGCGGTTTCGCGCGCTGCCGGCGAGGCCTATCGCGACAAGCTGATGCGGCTGCCGGGTTTCCTTTGCGACGAGCGCACGGCGCTGTCGCCAGCCGATCTTGCCGATGCCTTTACGC
>DASZCJ010000357.1:0-2645 GCA_035943155.1 Xanthobacteraceae bacterium
GGCGCATGTCATTGTCCTTGGGAACGAAAAAGGCGGCTCCGGGAAGTCGACCACGGCGATGCACGTCGCCGTCGCGCTGCTGCAGGCCGGCCAGCGGGTCGCCACGATCGATCTCGATTCACGCCAGAAGAGCTTCAGCCATTATATCGAGAACCGCCGGGAATGGGCCGCACGCACCGGCATTAAACTAGAAATCCCTGTGCATTATTGTGTCGCACGCGGCAGCGGCATGCGGCTCGACGAAATCGAAGCTCAAGAATTCGCTGCGTTTGCTCAGGCGGTAAGCTCGGTCGAGCAAACTCACGACTTTGTCGTCATCGATACGCCGGGGAACGATTCCTACATGATGCGTCTCGCCCATTCGATGGCGGACACCCTGATCACGCCCTTGAACGACAGTTTCGTCGACTTCGACGTTCTCGGCACAATCGATCCGATCAGTTTCGAGGTGGCGGGGGTTAGCCATTATGCCGAGATGGTCCGCGAAGCGCGTCGCCAGCGCCGTCTGGTGGATGGCGGTCTGACCGATTGGGTGGTCGTGCGCAATCGGCTTTCGACGTTAGGCTCGCGCAACCGGCGGCTGGTCGGGGAGGGAGTCGATGCCCTGGCGAAACAGCTTGGTTTTCGCACCGTCGATGGATTTGCCGAGCGGGTGGTCTACCGCGAATTCTTCCCGCGCGGGCTCACCGCACTCGACGATCTGAACGAGGACACGCTCGGCTTGCGGCCGAACAGTTCGCACCTGACCGCGCGCGACGAGGTGAAGGTCTTGATCGATGCGCTGCGGCTGCCAATCGACGAGCGCGGCAAGCGTCGCGCCGCCGCGCGTGCGGAATGGATCGCAGCCACGGGAAAGCCGCTCGATACCTATGATTTGCTTGCGGACTGAATTCCCGGCGCCGTCCTGCCGCTGAAGCGGCTATATAGGTCCAATGCCTGTTCTCATCGGCGTCGCCGTTCTCCTGCTTTTACTCTGGGTGGCCAAGAAATCGCGCCAAGGCGGATTCCTGAACGCGAGCCGCCAGCGGATGGGGGGCACGCTGGCGCTCATCGTTGCCGCCATTCTGCTCGCTCGCGGCGATTTGGCCGTGGGCCTCGGGCTCGGGCTTTTCGGAATTTATCTGTTAGGGGAGGCGCTGCCTTGGCCGCTCAGCCTATTGGCAGCTTATCTTGACGGCAGGAACACCGGCTGGCGTGAACACGCACAGCGTGATGCGGGTACGGCGGGCTGGCGCACGTCGTCCGGCAAAATGACTGAACAGGAGGCCTATCAAGTCCTTGGCATTCAGCCCGGGGCGAGCCTGGACGAGGTTGGCCGCGCGCACCGGGCGCTCATGAAGAAACTGCATCCCGACCAAGGGGGGACGACGTATCTCGCGGCCCGCATTAATGAGGCTAAGGACGTGCTGCTGCACCGCCATCGCTGAGGTACTCCGTACGGACCTCGCGTGGTCTTCTGTCCTTCATCGACGTTCCCTGGATTCTTTGGATGATCGTCACGACCACCTGGCGCTCTTTAAGCGGCGCTTCTTAGTTTTTTAGTGTCATGCATTCAAAATCGCTGCGTTTAAGCGCCCGGCACGCCGCTTCTGCGGTCGACTTGTCGAAGCCGGCAAACCGCGCGCGGTAGAGCGCCTTATCGCCTTTCTGGACCCGTTCGGTGAACGGATCTTTGGCAGCGAGCGGGGCGTGGACCTTGATCTGCGCAGCGCTCAAGTGTTGCTTCGCCTGGTCTTCGTCGTCGAAGGCGCCAATCTGGATAAGCCACCCGCCGTGCGCGTGGGTTGGCGGGGCGGAATAAGCAGCTGGACTCGGCATTATGGTGCGGACTTCGGCGGGCGCCGGCTCGATCTGCACTGGCTGCATCTGAACCGGCGCCGTTTCGGCCAGTTTTGCCGGCACGCGCTCGGCGAGCATTCTTGCCGGCGGCCGCGGCTCGGCTTGGGCTGCCGTTTGGGCTGGCGCTTGGACTGCCGCCTGGGTCGTTATTGGCGGCGCCACTTGGGCCGTCACTTGCGGGGTCGCTTGGGCCACCACTTGGGCCGCAGCCTTCAAATCGACGCTTGGCGCTGCAGATGCGATCTCGGCGCGCAATTGCGGAGTGGCACGCGCCGCGGCTTGGGCGGGAGCGGCAGGTTGGGCGGCGGCTTGCGCAGCAGGAGCTGACGCCGCGACCGGAATCAGCGCCGGCATCGGCGCCAGCGATGCAGTCTGTGCTGGCGCGGTTCGATAGGAGATAGTTTTCACTAGGAGCGGGCGGATCGGATCGTTCGCGCCGGCTACGACGCGCGAATCGACGCTTGCCGTTACCGTGCGGTCAGGGCGAGCTGCCGGAATTTTTGTTGCAGGCTCGTCGCGCCGTTCGGCCACCTCAACGATCGTTGGCGCCGTGCGCCGCAGGGCCGCTTCCTTGATATGCGCGCCGATAAGCTCACGCATACGCTCGTCGCGTTCGGATGCCGAGGGACCTCCCATCACCACGGCGACGAGATAACGGCCGTCACGGTGCAATGATGTAAGCAGGTTAAATCCGGACGCGCGGGTAAAACCGGTTTTGATGCCGTCTACACCATCGACTGCTCCGAGCAGATGGTTGTGATTGCGCATCGCCTCGCCGTGATAAACGAAAGTTTCCGTCGAGAAAA
>DASZCJ010000358.1:0-9917 GCA_035943155.1 Xanthobacteraceae bacterium
CGATCAGACATGATGCGATCGGATGGGCGCCGGGGAGGGTAGCAATCCCAAACCGGCACGCGCGGCGCGGTTTCGTCCCCTTTATCGAGGGCACTCCGGCAATCATTCAATTTTCTCGTCGGGATAAACGCCCCACAAAGCGCTCTGCTCGATCCAGCCGGCAAAGCCATCGCCAGCGATCTGACACCACGATCCGGTGCAGCGCTTGACGGAGCCGAGCACGCCGACTTGCAAGCGCGCGAGCACGGCGCTGTGCGCGTCCGGCGTTTGATGAAGCGGCGCCAGATCGGTCTTGGTTTTTAGTTGCACCGCCGCCATTCGCCTTCCCGACAACAGCGAGTGATAAACCCAACCCTCAGAGCCATCGCAGTCGCGAATGCGGCGCCAGTTTTCGAATTCGGCAGTGATTTCGACCGGCCAGCCGGCGCGAGTGTAGATCCAGGCAACGTCGTGGGCCTTGTCGGGACCGCCGCGCACCGTTACCCGGTCCGCCTTGAGAGTGACAAACCGTGGAACCGGCAGTCCGCTTGTGGTTGCGTCGCCGCCGGCCCCGGCTGGAAAGCTGGTGCAGCCGAGCACAAAAAGCGCTGCCATCGCGGCCCGGATCAAAACGATCGGCATGCCACGTCTTTGCGCCATCGCGATTCGCCTGGGTCCCGCTATCGCCCGCAACGCGCCAGCCGCTCCGGCGCGCTTTCTGGGAGTACGACCATCTGCTACTGATTTTGACGGACCGCTCCCCGGCTGCAGTCTCGGCGAGCGGGGTTAAGGAGACCTGAACGGCGGACGGGCAAACGGCTGTTGCAAAGCATTCAATTGCAGGGCTGAATTTGCCGGAACCAGCCGGCGCAAGAGGCAGTAAGCAAGAGGCAGTGAATGCCGACGGGCAAGAAGCTCCTGGTCGTGGTCACTCGTCGGCTGCCCGACAGCGTCGAAATGCGCATGCGCGAACTGTTCGACGCGCGTCTCAATCCCGACGATAAGCCATTGACGCAAGCGCAGCTGGTGGAGGCGGTGAAAACCGCCGATGTCCTGGTGCCGACGGTCACCGATCACATCGACCGCGCGGTACTCAGCCAATCGGGCGAGCGGCTCAAGCTCATCGCCAATTTCGGCAACGGCGTGGACAATATCGATGTCGCCACCGCCGTTCAGCGCGGCATCACCGTAACCAACACCCCCGGCGTGCTCACCGAGGACACCGCCGACATGACTATGGCGCTGATCCTTGCGGTGCCGCGGCGACTGGCCGAGGGCGCGCAGGTACTCACCGGCGACCGCGAATGGGCCGGCTGGAGCCCGACCTGGATGCTGGGTCACCGCATCTGGGGCAAACGGCTCGGCATTGTCGGTCTGGGCCGGATCGGCCAGGCGGTGGCGCGCCGCGCTCAGGCGTTCGGTTTGAAAATTCATTATCACGACCGCCGCCGGGTCGCGCCGGACATCGAGGAGAGCTTGCACGCGACCTATTGGGAAAGCCTCGATCAGATGCTCGTGCGCATGGACATCATCTCGATTAACTGTCCACATACGCCGGCTACATATCATTTGCTTTCGGCGCGCCGTCTCAAGCTGATCCGTTCCGAAGCCTATATCGTCAACACCGCGCGCGGCGAGGTGATCGACGAGAACGCCTTGGCGCGCTTGATCGAAGGCGAGCACATTGCCGGCGCCGGGCTCGACGTGTTCGAGCATGAGCCGGCAGTGAATCCCAAGCTGATCAAGCTGGCGCGCTCCGGCAAGGTCGTGCTGCTGCCGCATCTGGCGTCGGCCACGCTCGAAGGCCGCATCGACATGGGCGAGAAGGTGATCGTCAACATCAAGACGTTCCTCGACGGCCATCGGCCGCCCGATCGCGTTCTGCCGTCGATGCTGTAAGCCGAGCATCAATCCGGCGATGTACCCGCACATTATCGCGCCGCGACGCGTTACGTGTTTCGCGCTCGCTGTATGCACCGCGTTGTTGGCGCTGCGGCTGGCCGCGCCTGCCGCGTTTGGCGAGGAGCGTGCCGCCGACGGCATCCGCAATCCGCAGGGCATCGTCGCGCACGGCGGCATGGTCGTGGCGCAAGAGGCGCTCGCCGCCCGCATCGGCGCCGATATTCTCGCAAAGGGCGGCAATGCGGTGGACGCCGCGGTCGCCGTCGGCTTTGCGCTCGCCGTCAGCTATCCGCGTGCCGGCAATATCGGCGGCGGCGGCTTTATGGTCATTCACTCGGCCGACGGCACGGACACGACTATCGACTACCGCGAGACGGCGCCACGCGGCATCAACGCCAAAAGCTTTTTGGATGATTTGGGCAATGCCGATCCGCGCAAGTCTCGTGAATCCGCGCTTGCCATCGGCGTGCCGGGCACCGTCGCGGGCCTTGCCTTGGCCGAACAGAAATATGGTTCGGGCAAATTCAGCCTCGCCGAACTGATCGGGCCGGCGATCGCGCTGGCGCGCGACGGCATTGCAGTCAGCGACGACACCGCGGATTCACTGCCTAATGCGCTGGCGCGGTTGTCGCGCTGGCCGGCATCGGCCAAGATTTTCCTCAAAGCGGACGGCAGCGTGCTCGGCATCGGCGATCGCCTGGTACAGCAAGACCTTGCCGATACGCTGCAAGCCATTGCGCGTGACGGCCCGCGCGCCTTCTACGAGGGACCGACCGCGGAGAAAATCGCCGCCGCCGTCGCCAGCGCCGGTGGGGTGATGACGGCCGGCGACTTGAAAGACTACCGCGCGATCGAGCGCATGCCGGTGCGCGGCGCCTATCGCGGATATGAAGTTGTTTCGATGGCGCCGCCGTCCGCCGGCGGCGTCGTGCTGATCGAAATGCTCAACATCCTTGAAGGCTACGATCTGAAAAACATCGCCCGCGCCGACGAAGCGCAGGCCCTGCATTTGCTGATCGAAGCGATGAAGCGCGCTTATGCCGATCGCGCCTTGTTTCTCGGCGACCCGGATCGCGTGCAGAATCCGGTCGCGCTGTTGACCTCGAAAGATTATGCGGCCGGCTGGCGCGTTGGCATCGATCCCGTCCACGCGACCGCGGCAGCGGACATCCGTGCCGGCGGCACGGTGGCCTCCGAAGGCCGCAACACGACGCATTTTTCCGTAATCGACCGTTTCGGCAACGCTGTCGCCAATACTTATACGCTCAATTTCAGCTATGGCGTCGGCCTGGTGGCAGAGGGTACCGGCGTCCTCCTTAATAACGAGCTCGACGATTTCGCCGCCAAACCGTTTACGCCGAACGCCTTTGGCCTTCTTGGCGCCGAAGCCAATGAGCCCGGTCCCGGCAAGCGGCCGCTCTCGTCGATGACGCCAACCATCGTGCTCAAGGATGGCAAGCCGTTTCTCATCACCGGCTCGCCGGGCGGTAGCCGGATCACCACCACGGTCCTGCAAATCGTGGTCAACGTCCTCGATCGCGGCATGGATATTGCGCAGGCGGTTGCGGCGCCGCGCGTGCATGACCAATGGATGCCGGATCAGGTCTATGCCGAGCCGAGCTTTGCCGCCGACGTGATCGCCGCGTTGCAGGCGCGCGGCGATAAAATCGTTGCGCAGCGCCCGTTCACATCGGCGAATTCGATCATGGTCACGCCCGAAGGTTTTGTCGGCGCCGCCGATCCGCGCACCCGCGGTGCGCTGGCGGTTGGATTTTGATCAACCTCGCTTATTGTCGCGGACGCCGTTGAACTCTTAGCTCCTCATGGCCGGACTTGTTCCGGCCATCCACGTCTTTGTCTTGGCGTGATGTTTAAGACGTGGATACCGGCGCCAAGCACGGGCATGACGATCCAACAATCCCTTTGCAGCTCTACGCCGCGTTCTCCGGATGGTCGGGGTGATTGGCCGTTGACGCCAGCGCCATGACAACGACGGCGCAGAGCGCCACCGGCACGAAGCCGGCGATCGGCGTATGGGTAAAATCCCAAAGCCAACCACCGAGGACAGAGAGCACCATCGCGATGCTGTAGCTGATCGTGAACATGCCAGCCGAGGTGCGGTGCACATCGTCCGGTGCGCTGAGCACCGAGGGCAGTGCCAGGCTCAAAACCAGAATCGCCGTGGTGACGAAACCCAAAACCCCGGACCAGAACACGATCCAAGCGCCGCTCGCCGCGGTCATGATTCCGACGAGGCTCATAAGCGAGAGGGCGCCGGCGGCCACATAGGCCCACGGCTGTTTCACCAATCGTCCGGCAACAGCGAGCATGATAAGCGAGGCCGGCAGCTGGCAGAAATTTTCCGCGGTCAGTGCGCTTGAGATCAGATCGGGCCGGCCCGCGGCGGTGAGAAAATCAGGCAGGAAGGCATTGGTGACGAAATACATTGAATTGACGCTGCCGAGGATCGCGCCGAGCCGCCAAATCAGCGGCCGCCGCCAATCGGGCCACCACGCGCGCCCGGCGGCGGCTATGCCATTGACGCTGCGCGGGCGCGGGGCGCAGGCGAGGACCAACAGCGCGGTGGCCAGAACCGGCACCGACCAGACGACAAAGCTCAGCCGCCAGCTGTCATTAACGAGCGGCAGCACGAGCGGAATGGTCAGCGCCACTGCAACGGTTTCGCCGACCAGAAGTCCATTGGTGTAGACGGCGGTGGCAAAGCCGATCCGCCGCGGGAACCAGGCGCGTACCAACGGCGGCAACGCCGGCTGCATGATCGATATGCCGCCGGCCATGATCATCGTCGTGGCATAGAGCATCGCCGCGTTCGGCAGCGCCGCGCGCGCCGCCGATCCGATCGCGTTGAGGAATAGCCCGACCACAAGCGCCGGCACGATGCCAAAGCGCGCGATCAGCACCGCGCCTGGAATCGCCGCCAGAGCGAACAGCATCGGCGGCAGGCTGGAGAGCCAGCCGATGTCGGTTTCCGATAAATGGAGATCGCGATGCAGAAGCGGAATGACCGGCGGGATCGCCAGTGCAGTGATGCGCAGGCACACGCCGGCGAGCCAGAGCAGTAGGAAGGCGAATGCATCGCGCCCGGCCGACGAAGGACGGCTTTGGTTTGCGGTGCTGACAGTCACGGCATCCATCCCGCCCGATATCGCGGCCGTCCGGCACGCAAACGTGGTGACGGGAGAGGCTCGGTTCAAATTAAGGATTCTGGAGCGGGCGATGGGATTCGAACCCACGACCCCAACCTTGGCAAGGTTGTGCTCTACCCCTGAGCTACACCCGCATCCGAGAGGGTAAGGCGGTCATTTACATCACCCGGGCATAAGTTAGCCATGACCGGCACCGCGGCCAAGCTATGCCAAAGAGCGGACGGCTTGGCAACCGCGGCCGTCCGGCATTATTGGCTAAAGCGAAATGATTTTGATTGAATCGGCATTCGCTTTAGCTTGTTGTTTGAGCATGATCTTTTCCGACCTGCCTGCGCCCGCCGAAGCATCGAACGAGCGGACAAGGAGTTGGCTGGGCTTCGCGCAGGCGGGAAACCGGTATCCACTTTTCGGGATCATGCTCTGATGCCCGTCACGCCGGACGAACTTTTTGCCTATCTGGACACGCTGGGCATTGCCCACAAAACCGTCACCCATCCGGCGGTGTTCACGGTCGAGGAAGCGCGCGAATTGCGTGGCGCGATCTCTGGCGGGCACACCAAGAATCTGTTCCTGCGCGATAAAAAAGGCGCGCTTTATCTCGTGGTGACGGCCGAAGACGCCACCATCGAGCTTCGCGCGCTGCATCGGCTACTCGGCGCGTCGGGCCGTTTCTCGTTCGGCTCGGCCGAGCTGATGCAAGAAACGCTCGGTGTTGCGCCGGGCTCGGTCACGCCCTTTGCCGTCATCAATGACAAGCAAGGGCGTGTGACGCTTGTTATCGACGCCGTGCTGATGACGCATGACATGTTGAATTTTCATCCATTGGTGAATACCGCGACGACGAGCATCGCGCGCGACGGGCTACTGAAGTTCTTGGCGGCCACCGGTCACCCGCCCCGGATCGAGCCGCTTTCCGGCGCGCGGGCGTGAAAAACCCGATTGCATTCAGGGGTTTTGTTCCCATCTAATCAGGCAGATCGGGATATCTTGCGCGCCCGGGCAACCCGGGCAAGTTTGGACACAAGACGAGCAGAACACGACATGTTGCAATCAACCGGAACGACGACTGCGGAAACGTTGGTCAAGGACACGACCACGCAGAGCTTTGTCAAAGACGTCATTGAAGAATCGAAGCGCCAGCCGGTCCTGGTCGATTTTTGGGCGGAATGGTGCGGACCCTGCAAGCAGCTGACGCCTGTTCTGGAAAAGGCGGTGAAGGCGGCCAAAGGCAAGGTCAAGCTCGTCAAGATGGACATCGATAAGCACCCGGCGATCCCGGGGCAGATGGGCATCCAGTCGATCCCGGCGGTGATTGCGTTCGTCAACGGTCAGCCGGCCGATGGTTTTATGGGCGCACTGCCGGAGAACCAGGTCGTCGCCTTCCTGGAACGGTTGACCAAAGACCGCATCGGCGGCGAAGCGAAGGATCTGCTGGAAGCGGCCGACGCCGCGCTTGCCGCCGGGGATGCCGCCGGCGCGGCGGATCTCTATGCGCAAATCCTTGCCGAGGACAGTTCCAACGTGCCGGCTCTTGCCGGTCTGGTGCGTTGCTACGTGCAAACCGGCGCGCTCGACAAAGCGCGGCAAAGCTTGGCGCTGATTCCGAACGGCAAACAAAGTGATGCCGCAGTGGCGGCGGCGCGCGCCGCGCTCGAACTTGCCGAGCAGGCCAAGACCGTTGGCCCGATCGGCGAGCTTGAACAGAAGGTCGCCGCCAATCCGCTTGACCATCAGGCCCGGTTCGATCTTGCGCTCGCGCTCAATGGCAACGGCCGCCGGCATGACGCGCTCGAACATTTGCTCGCAATCGTCAAACGCGATCGCAAATGGAACGATGACGGCGCGCGCAAGCAGCTCGTGCAGTTTTTCGATGCATGGGGACCGACCGATGAAGCAACCATGGAAGGGCGCAAACGCCTGTCGTCGATCCTGTTCGCCTAAAGCATGATAGCTCTCGCATGATCACGTTCGGTGCCGTCGCAGGGTGGAGCGCGACATGCCAATGAACACGATCTACGAAGGACCAAGCGCGCTTCCCGAGGTCATTCCGGTTTTTCCGCTCGCCGGCGCCCTGTTGCTGCCGCGCGGCCAAATGCCGCTTAACATTTTCGAGCCGCGCTATCTGGCGATGATCGAGGACGCCTTGCGCTCGCCGCATCGCCTGATCGGTATGATCCAACCCGATCCGGCGCATCCGGGCTCCGATCAAAACAAGCCGAATTTGTTTCGGGTCGGCTGCGTCGGCCGCATCACTCAATTCGCCGAAAGCGGCGACGGCCGCTATCTGATCCAGCTCACCGGCATTGCCCGGTTTCGGCTCGAGCAGGACTTGCCGGTGAGCACGCTCTATCGGCAATACCGCGTGACCTATCGGCCATTCGCCGATGATTTCATCGCGCGCAAGGGCGAGGAACAGGTGGCCCGCAAGGCGCTGTTGCGCACGCTCACCGCATTTCTCAAAGCCAATGATCTGAAAGCGGATTGGGAAGGCATCCAGAATGCGCCCAATGAGGCTTTAGTGAATGCGCTGGCAATGATGTCGCCTTACGATGCCGCCGAGAAACAAGCTCTGCTGGAGGCGCCCGATCTCAAAACGCGCGCGGAAATCCTGATCGCGGTCACCGAGATCGAGCTTGCCAAGGGCAAAACGCCGGGCGAAACATCGTTGCAATAACTCAGTTCGCCCGTAACAAGCGCGCGATGAAATTTTACTGAACAGAGCGGAGTCCTTAATGTCCAGCCCTTCCTCCGACCGCCCGGCCGACAGTGTCGATCCCAAACTGCTGGAAATTCTGGTGTGCCCCCTGACCAAGACGCCGCTCGAATACGACGCGCAGAAACAGGAATTGATCTCGCGCGCGGCCAAGCTCGCTTATCCCATTCGCGACGGCATTCCGATCATGCTGCCCGAGGAGGCGCGGCGGATCGATTGACAATCGGCATCCAACGCTTCTCCATCGTCACCCGCGGGCTTGACCCGCGGGTCCATACTGACTCGCGGCGTGTGCGGGGTGGCCGCATAGATTGCCGGGTCAAGCCCGGCAATGACGAGTTGTCTTTTCTGAATTGGGGAGAACGCCATGATCAAAGTCTGGGGCCGCAACACCTCTTCCAATGTGCAGAAGGTGATGTGGGCGATCGGCGAGATCGGCTTGCCGCATCAGCGCATCGATGTCGGCGGCGCGTTCGGCAAAAACCGCGAGCCGGCCTATCTCGCGATGAATCCGAATGGGCTCGTGCCGACGCTCGAGGAAGAGGATGGCTTCCTGTTATGGGAATCCAACACGATCGTTCGCTATCTCGCCGCCAAACACAAGGCGGGCGGCCTGGAGCCGGCGGATTTGCGCACGCGCGCCTTGGCCAGCAAGTGGATGGATTGGCAGCTCGCGGTGGCCAGTCCGGCGATCTTTGCGTGTTTCTGGGGCCTCATTCGCACACCAGCGGACAAACGCGATCATACGGCAATCGAGGAATCAAAAAAGAAGACCACGGTGGCGATGACCATGCTGGACCAGCAACTGGCCAAGACGCGCTATCTCGCCGGCGATGATTTCTCGTACGGCGATATTCCAGTCGGCATCATCGCCTATCGTTATCGTCAGCTGGTCCCGGAGCGTCCACCGCTCGCCAACTTCGAACGCTGGTATGGCGCGATCTCGTCGCGGCCGGCCTTCAAAGATCATATCGCCGCGGTGCCGCTCACCTAGCTTTGCTATTCCGCAGCCGCGCGTGCGCCGCCGGAACGCGCGGCGACGATGTAATCCATTGCCGCCTGCACGCCGCCCTTTTTGTGCGGGATGCCGGCGAGGCTGAGCGCCATTTCGGTCGCGGCCAGCGCACCGACCTGCCAGCCGTCGTTGACATCGCCGAGATGACCGATCCGGAAATACCGCTTGGCATAGGGGCCGAAGCTCGCGCCGAACGAAATATTGAACGCATCGAGCGCCAGATTGCGAAACGCATCGGCGTCATGGCCGTCGGGCAACAGCACGGCGGTGACCGTGGGTGAGTAATATTTCGGATCGCGGCAGAGGATTTCGAGGCCCCAGGCGCGCACCGCGCGGCGCGTTGCTTCTGCGAGCCGCGCATGGCGCGCGAACACGTTATCGAGGCCTTCCTCGTGCAGCATCTCGATCGAAACCGCGAGGCCCTGTAGCATTTGTGTCGCCGGCGTGTAGGGAAAGAAGCCGATCTTGTTCATGGTCAGCATTTCGTCCCAGGCCCAGAACGATTTCGGCAGTTTCGAGGACTTCGCGGCGGCCTGCGCCTTGTCGCTGATCGCATTGAACGACATGCCGGGTGGCAACATCAGGCCTTTCTGTGCGCCGCCGACGGTAACATCGACGCCCCATTCGTCGTGCCGATAATCGGTGGAGGCAAGCGACGAGATTGTGTCGACCATGAGCAGCGCGGGGTGACCTGCGGCATCGATCGCTTTGCGGATCGGCTCGATGGGCGACAAACAGCCGGTCGCGGTCTCGTTGTGCAGCACGCAACCGCCTTGATCTCGTGCGCCTTGTCCTTGCGCAGATAGTCCTCGATCTTCGCCGCGTCGGCGCCGGTGCGCCAATCGCCGGGAATGAACTCCGGTCGCAGCCCAAGTTTCTGCGCCATCACCTTCCATAACGTCGCGAACTGACCGGTCTCGACCATCAACACGCGATCGCCCGCGGACAGCGTATTGACCAGCGCGGCTTCCCAGGCGCCGGTGCCGGTCGCGGTGTAAATGATCACCGGGTTGGTGGTCTTGAAGATCGTTTTGATGCCATCGAGACAGCGCTTGGCCAATTTGGCGAATTCCGGCCCGCGGTGATCGATAATCGGCGTATCCATGGCCCGCAGCACGCGGTCGGGCAGCGGTGTCGGCCC
>DASZCJ010000359.1:0-10736 GCA_035943155.1 Xanthobacteraceae bacterium
TGGATTGGAGTGGGAGTTTTGTAACCAGCCGTGGCAACGGCGGAAACGACTTTTTCGGACAAGCCGAGATTGGAAAACGGCATAAACCCTCAATTAGGACCGCCGGCAGCACCCTTTCATTTGAAGCGGGAATACGCGCCAGGCGGTCGAATCTGCCTATTTGGCGTGCCCGCAACATAGGATCGATTGGCCGAAAGTCAACCTGAAAGCCTTCCCCGCAGTGCAGTAAGCCAAGAAGATTTCTTCACTTTTTCTGACCGCCCGGTAATCTGCCGCGTTCTTTGGACTCCTCTTGACGTCGTTCTTGGCACTCTTTTTGGCGCTCTTCTTGGCGCTGTTTTTGGTAGGAAACGTCCCATGGCAGAAGCGCTGCCAATCATGCTCATTCCCGGACTGACCTGTTCGGCCAGGCTTTACGCCGAACAGATCCCGGCCCTGTGGCGCTTCGGCCCGGTTATGGTCGCCGATCACACCCGTGACGACAGCATGACAGCGATCGCGCGGCGCATTTTGGCCGCCGCGCCGCCGCGTTTTGCCCTCGCCGGACTCTCGATGGGCGGCTACATCGCTTTCGAAATCCTGCGGCAAGCGCCGGAGCGCGTAGCAAAGCTTGCGCTCCTCGATACCGGCGCACGCGCCGAAACGCCGGAGCAGACCGAGCGCCGCAAGGCTCCTATCGCGCTCGCCAAGAGTGGCCGCTATTCCGAAGTCCCTGACACTGCCTTTCCACTCTACGTTCATCGCAGCCGCCACAACGACACGGCGTTAAAGCAACTCGTGCGGATGATGGCGCAGGAAACCGGCGTCGAAGCATTCCTGCGCCAGCAGCAAGCAATCATGAGCCGGCCGGATTCACGGCCCAGCCTTGCCGCGATCAAGTGTCCGACGCTTGTTCTTGTTGGCGACGGCGATGAGGCGACGCCGCCAGAACTTGCGCGGGAAATCGCCGCCGCGATCCCCGGCGCGCGGCTCGCCATGATCGCAGATTGCGGGCATCTTTCCACGCTCGAACAGCCGGAGCGGGTGACTGCGGCCGTGGTTGACTGGCTGAATTGGTAAACGCCACTAAACATCTTAGAGGAAAATTTGATGAGTAAGTTCTCACGCCGCGCGATCTGGTACGCGCTTGTTGCGCCGATCGTCGCGGCGGTTTTGGCCGTGGTGAGCGCGCGGGCGCAGGGCGATTATCCGACCCGGCCGGTGCGTTTGGTTGTTGGATTTGCGGCCGGCGGCGGTAACGATATTTTTGCCAGGCTCGTCGGCGCAAAGCTTTCGGAGATTCTCGGTCAGCCGGTCTTCATCGAAAATAGGCCCGGCGCCGGCGGCCGGCTTGCTGCGGAATATGTCTCAAACCAGACGGGCGACGGCTATACGCTTTTGGTTGGCGCCAGCGGCCAGATGTCGATCGCGGCCGCGATCTATCCCGATCTGAAATACCATCCGACCAAAACGCTTATCCCGCTGGCGATGATGGGAAGCTTTCCGCTGATCATGGTGACCGGCCCGGACAATCTATCGGGCAACGTCAAGGAATTGATCGAGTGGGCCAAGCAGCACCCCGACAAGGCGAATTACCCGAGCACCTCGCCGGCTTTCACCATCGCCATGGAGCAATTGAAACTGAAATCCGGCATGCCGGCGGAGATGATTCCGTACAAGAGCAGCAATGAGATGATCTTGAGCGTGATCAACGGCCAGACCATGACGGCGATCGCCGACCCGCCGCCCACCGTGCCGCAAGTCAAAGGCGGCAAGGTCAAGGCGCTCGCCGTCACGGGCAACGAGCGCCTGGCGGAACTACCGGACGTGCCGAGCATGGCCGAGGCGGGCTATCCCGGCGTCGATGTGCATCTGTGGAGCGGTATATTTGCGCCTGCGGCGACGCCATCGGCTCTGGTCGCCAAATTAGAAAAGTCGTTAAGCGAGGCAATCCGCGATCCAGACGTGTCAGCGAAACTAAAGAATTTGGCGGTGACTCCCGGCGGCGGCCCGGCAGCCGAATTCCGCCGCATGATCGAGGGCGACATCGTCAAGTTCCGCGACATCGTAAAAGCCGCCAACCTGCACTTCGAGGAATAGTCCGCGGAGAATTGCGATGAAGAACGTGGGTGCCGCACGCTTTGCCGCCATTGTGGCTTGCTGCGCCTATTGGAGCGCGCCGGCGGCGGCGAACGAGATCAATCTGTCGAGCTTGACGTGCAAACAGTTCCAATCGGCGAACAAAGACGATGTCGGCATCATACTCGCCTGGCTCGACGGATATTACCGAGCGGAAGACGACCCGCCGATCATCGACACCGGGCAGTTCGCCACCAATGCCAGGAAGCTCGGCGACTATTGCGCCGTGCATCCGGATACGCCGCTGATTACCGCTGCCGACACGCTGTTTGAGCGGGAGTGATAGAGCCGCGCTCTGTTAACTAAAGGAACTATTGCAAAATGCCTGCGGCGTAACTGCCCCTCAATCTTGCCGCCTTTTCGTCTCGATATGCGTGCCACGTTTATGAGTGCCGCGCGGATTTTTGCCGCGCCGGCAGGCGAGGGGGCGGATGGCGAGAGACTGGCGCTACGTCGTTTTTTGCCTTGGCGCTGCCGTTGCCGCCCTCGGCGTCTGGGTTGCCTGGTGGGCGGCATCGGGTTTTTCAGTTCCGATTTGCCCCGATGCAAGCGGCACGGCAAGCGGCACGGATTGTCTGAGTTATGACGTCATCCGCTCCTCGGTTGCGTCCTGGCTTTCGAAAGCAGCCGACTGGTCTTGGAGCGCCGCCGAAAGCGCCAATCACTGGGCTGCGCTGATCGCTGCAGTATTCACCGCGGTTCTGGCGCTCTATGCGGCACGTTTGTGGTGGTCTACCAACAAGCTGTGGAACGTTACGAACAGGACGCTAGAGCATAGCCGGCAAGCATCCAGAAAAGAGCTGCGGGCCTATATCAGCGTCGAACCACTCGGGATAAGTGAATGTATCGGTCACAGCTATTTGGTCGGTCATTTTCAGATCCGCAACGTCGGCAAAATTCCTGCGAGGGATGTTTCGATCTACTCAACGATCCAGTTAGACACCGACGGCGCAAGAAAGACTTTCCCGATCAGGACGCTGCGCATATCTCCGACCGTTCTGCAGCCGGGCGCGCAGATGGATTTTGCGACCGCCGATGCCTGGCCGATCCCGACCGATCAATTGGATAGCGATGCACCATTAAAGGTGAAGGGCTATCTCTATGTCTGGGGCGAGGTCCTCTACACCGACGAATTCAACACCGTCGGCTGGACCGCATTCTGCCATCGCTATCCGTGCGACATGTTTGGTGTGACGGAGCGTGAACTAACAAATGGCCGCGGCCACTACCGCAGCATTGGCGCCAAATTTTCCTGCTATCACGAAGAAGCCGGCAACGATGCGGGCTGATGTCCGACCGTAGCCCGGACGGAGCGTAGCGTAGTCCGGGGACATGGCTTTACTTGCAGGTTTCCCAAATTTCGCTTCGCTTCATCCGGGCTACATTGCCGATGCGAGCGCATACCCTTAAACGTCCAGTGCGGCCTCGTCGGCGAATTCGGCGCGTTCCTGGATGAAGGCAAAACGCGCTTCCGGCTTCGTTCCCATCAGCCGCTCGACGGATTTTTCCGTGTCCTTGCGATCGTCGGCAAGCAGCATGACGCGCAACAGCGTCCGCTTGCGCGGGTCCATCGTGGTCTCTTTGAGCTGCGCGGCCATCATCTCGCCGAGACCCTTAAACCGGCTCACCTCGACCTTGGCATTGGCATGGAATTCTTTTTTCAGAATATCATCGCGATGCTTGTCGTCGCGGGCATAAAGAATTTTGCCGCCATGCGATAGCCGGTAGAGCGGCGGCACGGCAAGAAACAGGTGGCCCTTTTCGATCAGCTGCGGCATCTGCCGGTAAAAGAAAGTGATCAGGAGCGAGGCGATATGCGCGCCGTCAACATCGGCGTCGGTCATGATGATGACGCGGCCATAGCGCAGATCCTCGTCGCGATAATGCGCGCCGGTGCCGCAGCCCAGCGCCTGGATCAGATCGGCAAGCTGCTGGTTTTGCGCCAGCTTGTCCTTGCCCGCTGATGCGACGTTGAGAATTTTGCCGCGCAGCGGCAGGATCGCCTGCGAGGTGCGCTCGCGCGCCTGTTTGGCCGAGCCGCCGGCGCTGTCGCCCTCGACCACGAACAGCTCCGCGCCGTCGGCCGCGGTGTTGGTGCAATCGGCGAGCTTGCCGGGCAGGCGCAGTTTGCGCACCGCCGACTTGCGCGCGATGTCTTTTTCCTGGCGGCGGCGGATGCGCTCCTCGGCGCGTTCGACGACGAAGTCGAGGAGCTTATTGGCGGCGGTCGGATGTCCGGCGAGCCAGTGATCGAACGGGTCTTTGATTGCCTGCTCGACCAAGCGTTGGGCCTCGGCGGTGGCGAGCCGATCCTTGGTCTGGCCTTGGAATTCCGGCTCGCGGATAAAGACCGAGAGCATGGCCCCGGCGCCGACCATGACATCATCGCTGCTGATGGCGGCGGCGCGCTTGCCCTGGCCGCTGCGCTCGGCGTGATCTTTCAGCCCGCGGGTCAGCGCCGTGCGCAGCCCGGATTCATGGGTGCCGCCGTCCGGCGTGGGGATCGTGTTGCAATAGGAATTGAGGAAGCCGTCGGCGTCCACTGTCCAGCCGACCGCCCATTGCACCGCGCCGTGCGCCCCGATCTTGCCGGCGCTACCGGTGAAAATATCGGGATGCACTAGCGTCGCGCTAGCGAGCGCTTCGGCAAGATAATCTTTCAGGCCGTCGGCGAAATGAAACGTCGCCTCTTCAGGCACGTCCTCGACGCCGCGCAACAGCTCCTCGGCGCACGACCAGCGGATTTCAACGCCGCCGAATAGATAGGCCTTCGAGCGCGTCATCTTGAACACGCGCTCGGGCTTGAACTGCGCCTTGGCGCCAAAAATCTGCGGGTCGGGGCGGAAGCGGACCTTGGTGCCACGGCGGTTCGGCGCCTTGCCGGCATCCTGCAATTTGCTCTTCGGCTTGCCGCGCTCGAACGCCATCCGGTAAAGCCGCTGGCCGCGCGCGACCTCGACCTCCATGCGCTCCGACAGCGCGTTCGCCACCGAAACGCCGACACCGTGCAAGCCGCCTGCGGTCTCGTAGACCTTGGAATCGAATTTGCCGCCGGCATGCAGCGTGCACATGATCACTTCGAGCGCCGACTTGTTCTTGAATTTGGGATGCGGGTCGACCGGGATGCCGCGGC
This sequence comes from Xanthobacteraceae bacterium, assembly GCA_035943155.1. Classification (GTDB taxonomy): domain Bacteria; phylum Pseudomonadota; class Alphaproteobacteria; order Rhizobiales; family Xanthobacteraceae; genus BOG-931. The sequence goes on from DASZCJ010000359.1 coordinate 5,252, forward strand.
CGTTATCGGTGACGGTGACAAAACCGTCCGCGGCCATTTCGACTTCGATCCAATCGGCATGGCCGGCGAGCGCCTCGTCCATGGCGTTGTCGATCACTTCCGCGAACAGATGATGCAGCGCCTTCTCGTCGGTGCCGCCGATATACATGCCCGGCCGCCGCCGCACCGGCTCGAGCCCTTCGAGCACCTCGATATGCTTGGCGGTATAGCCGGCGTCTCCGGCCGGGCCGCGCGGGGCGCCACGGCGCACGCTGTCGCGGCGCGTTTTTGGCGCGTCGGCGAACAGGTCGGGCATTTTCGATGATTTTGCGGTCTTTCCCACGGCTCTTCCCAAGGGCTATTCCCATTTGGAGCGTCGTGTCGGCTGGCGCAATGGTCGCCTGCGATGGAGGCCGGCAATGACGGTGCGCAGATAGGAACGACGAATCAGCCCCAACTCTAGCGACAACTATGCCATTGCCGCGGCAAAAGCATGAGCGGCAAACGTTAATCGCCCGATACTCGCGCAATCGCGACGGCCGGTGAATTGATGGACCCGAATTGACCCTCTTCAATTGACCTTGGGGTAGCTGCGCCCTATATCGCCGGCCATGAGAACGTCGTTTCCAGCCATCGCTTCTGCCCCGTGCCGCAGGCTGGCACGCGTGCGCGCCCGCGCGTAGCCATTACCATTCCCCAGCCGCCGGGTCCGCGGCACTTCACTTCTGATAATCTGTCGCGGATTCGGCCTGACGCCCGCCAAAGCGAAATGGTTTTAGGTTGAATCGCCGTTTCGCTTTAGCTCAATGGTTGAGCATGATCTTTTCCGAAAACCGGTTTCCACTTTTCGGGATCATGCTTTTACAGCGCAAAGGTTGATCCATGTCTTCCGCCATGTCTTCCACCAGGTCTTCCGCCACAAAGGCGAAAATCGGCGTGCTCGGCGCTTCGGGCTATACCGGCGCCGAATTGGTGCGCCTGCTGTTGTGCCATCCGCAGGCCGAGATCAAGCTGCTCACCGCCGACCGGCGCGCCGGCAAGACCATGGCGGATGTGTTCGCGCAATTTGCCCCTTTTGCGCTGCCGACGCTCGCCTCGGTCGAGGACGCCGATTGGCCGGCGCTTGCGCTCGATGTCGCGTTTTGCGCGCTACCGCACGGCACCACCCAGAAAGTGATCAAGGATTTGCTGGCGCGCGCTCCGCGTAGCAAAGTGGTCGATCTGTCTGCCGATTTTCGCTTGGCCGATCCCGCGGCTTACGCGCGCTGGTACGGCCACGCCCATGCTGCGCCCGAATTGCAGAAAGAAGCGGTGTATGGACTGACCGAAATTTATCGGGAGAAGATCAAGAGCGCGCGGCTCGTCGCCAATCCGGGCTGCTACACCACCGCCGCCGAACTGCCTTTGATTCCGCTGCTCAAAGCCAAAGCGATCGATCCGGACGAGATCGTCGTCGACGCGAAATCGGGCATGACCGGCGCGGGCAGGTCGGCGCGTGACGACATGGTCTTTGCCGAAGTGTCCGAAGGTTTTCATGCCTACGGCGTCGGCCATCATCGCCACATGGCGGAGCTCGACCAGGAATTCTCACGCGCTGCGGGCCGCGAGGTTGTCGTCAGCTTCACGCCGCATCTCGCCCCGATGAACCGCGGTATCCTGGGGACAATCTATGTGCGCGGCAGCAAAGCCACGCCGCAGGATCTTCACGCCGTGCTCGCCAAAGCTTACGCGCCGGAGCCGTTCGTGCATGTCTTGCCGTTCGGCGCCACGCCGCAGACCCGTCACGTCCGCGGCTCGAACATGACTTTCATCGGCGTTGCCGCCGATCGCATTCCCGGCCGCGCCATTATCGTTTCGGCGCTCGACAATCTGACCAAACGCGCGTCCGGCCAGGCGGTGCAGAACATGAACGTCATGCTCGGTCTGCCGGAAACCACCGGGCTCGAACAGGTCGCACTGTTTCCGTAACCGCAATTTGTAAAAAATCGCGGTTTGCAAGCGAGACTTCAGATCAATTTAAAGATCGCGAGCGCGAGCAGCGCCTGCGCCACGAAGCCGCCGGCAAATGACAGCGTGCGCAGTACGGGGATGCCGAGTGTATAGACCACGACGTGGGCAAGCCGCGACCAGAAATAGAGCGCACAGGCGAAGGCGGTAACGGCGGTTGCGATACCCAGCGCCCGGGCGGTCAAAACCAGCGGCGCGAACACAATCAGATTTTCGACGGCATTGGTATGCGCGTCCATCATGCGCCGCGCCCACGGCGATTGGGCCTTGTCGCTCGGGCTCGGATTGGCCATCGCGCCGATGAGGCCGCGGACCATGATGCGGTCGAGGATATAGGGCAGCCACATAACGCCGGTCATTGCGACGGTTAAAACGAGCCAGAACAATTCGTTGGACATGATCACCCCCCAATTTGCGTTTTGCGCGGCTTTGCCGCGGTAGGACGGATTGAACTAACGCAACCTGCCGCGCGTCTCAACCGCGGTCACGATTCCATTATGAAGAATAACATACTCGCCCTTGCTGTAGACGTAGCGCTCCGAAATCCCGCGCGCAGTCTCACGCCGATCGACATGATCGGGTTTGCCCCAGCAAGTGGCCACGACTTGTTTTGCCAACATGCCGACCCGCGGATCGCCGCGGCGCTTGCACTCGGCCACCGCCTGCGCCGGGTCAACGTCCGTGATTAAACCAAAAGCGTCAATGTAACCTGTCCGCCCGTCCTCCAGCTTGACATGATAATGGGCGTCGCTGGTTATGCCCCGTTCGATACCGTCCAGTTCCAACTGGTACCCGCGGGAATCGACGTGCAGTCGATGACATTTGTCGTTGGTCTCGGACATAGAAATCTGATGCCTAGCAGCCAGTAGGTCTTTCCGATGTTCGGCTCGTACTTTCCTTTCTCCTCCAAGAAACTTTTCTCGAAGTCGACCGCCGGCGGGCGCTTTGCGCAGCCCGTCATCGTCGTAAGCGCGATCAGCCCGAAAATTAAATGCGTCTTCAAAAGGAAGCTCCCCAACCGCCGCTGATTAACCTACAGGCGGCTGCAACGGCTGGTCGAGTGAATGATATTCAAGCTGTGAATAGCTGACGCTTACCGCGCCTCGAAGGCAGCGAACAAAAGCGCCGCCGGTCTAATGGCGTACTTTGACGTAGCTTCCCGGCGCGTCCTCGATTGGCTTGAGCGCACCATTGCCCGGCACGCGCGCCGTCACTTTGCTTGGGTCTTGTTTGCTGAGCCAAGTAAACCAATCCGGCCACCACGAACCAGGCTGTTCCTTGGCTTTGTCGAGCCAGCGCTCGATATCGGCGTTTCTTGGCTTGGCTCCAGTCCAGTATTGATATTTCTGCTTCGCCGGCGGATTGATCACGCCGGCGATGTGGCCGGAGCCCGCCACGACGAACCTCACAGGACCGCCGAAAAACTTTGAGCCGAACATCACCGATTTGGCCGGCGCGATGTGATCTTCGCGGGTTGCGAGATTATAAATCGGAATCTTGATCGCGTTCAGGTCGATTGGCGTATTGTCGATCGTTACCTTGCCTTTGGCGAGGTTGTTGTCGAGATAGCAATTACGCAGATAGAAGGAATGATTGGCGGCGGGCATCCGCGTGGCATCCGAATTCCAATACAACAGGTCGAACGGGAAAGGCGCCTTTCCCTTCAAGTAGTTGTTGATCACGTATGGCCACAACAGATCGTTCGAGCGCAACAGGTTAAACACGGTCGCCATCGAATGGCTGTCCAGATAGCCGCGCTCGGACATTCGCCGTTCCAGCGCCGTAACCTGCTCCTCATCGACGAAGACTTTCAGATCGCCGGAAAAGGTGAAATCGACCTGCGAAGCAAATAACGTCGCCGAAACGATGAGCTCGTCATGCCGTGCGGCCATGGCGGCCAGCGTGATCGCAAGCAGCGTTCCGCCGACGCAATATCCGATTGCGTGCACCTTGTCTTCGCCGGTTGCTTGGGCAATGGCATCGAGCGCGGCGAACGGTCCTTGCCGCACGTAATCTTCGAACGTTTTCTGCGCGAGCCCTTCGTCGGGGTTAACCCATGAGATGCAAAAAACGGTAAGGCCCTGATCGATGCACCATTTGATGAAGGATTTTTCCGGCGTCAGGTCGAGCACGTAATATTTGTTGATCCATGGCGGCACGATGAGCAGGGGACGCTTGAGGACCTTTTCGGTGGAAGGGGCGTACTGAATGAGCTGCATCAGCTCGTTCTGATAAATCACCTTGCCCGGCGTGATGGCGAGGTTACGCCCGACTTCGAACATCGAAGAATCGGACTGGCGAATCTTCAAATGGCCGCCGCCGCGTTCGATGTCTTCCGCGAGCATATGCATGCCGCGCACCAGGTTGTCGGCATTCGATGTAAAGGTTTCACGCAGCAGCTCGGGATTGGTCAGGACGAAGTTCGTCGGCGCCAGCGCATTGGTGATTTGCCGCACATAAAATTCCGCCTTCTGCCTGGTATGGGGATTCAGATCGGCAGCATCGGCTACCAGCTTGTCCGCCCATTGCGCGGTCAACAGATAGGCCTGCTTCAAAAAGTCGAAGAACTGGTTTTGCGTCCATTCCGGATCGCTGAAGCGCTTATCGCCGGGCGCTGGAGCAGCGACCGGTGGCACCGGTTCGCCGGCGAGCCGCTTTACCGCGGAAGCCCATAAGTCGAGATAGGCTTTGCCGAGACGGGTCTGTAATTCCACGGTGCGCTGCGGGTCGCCGAGCCAGTATTCGCCAACTTGGCTCAGCGTCTTGACGATTTCGGTGATCTCGTCGGCCAGCTCGGTGTCTTCGCGGCCAGCCTCGCGCGGCTTTAGATACGCGGCCAGCGCCCGGCCGCCTTCCTCGACCAGCCGCGCCAGATTGCGTGAAAACGCCTCGATATCGAGCGTGCCGACTTGGGTCGGCATCTGGGCCCGCGCGTTGCCGGACGGCGGCTCGTTTGCCAGCCGCTGCTGCGCCGTTTCATGCGATGGAGCCCGCATGCGCGTTTCCTCGATGGCCGATCGATTTTGCGGCCGTTTAGGCAGAGATGGCCTGCTCATTGGCGGCCTACAAGTGTGTCTTCAGTCCGGACCCACCAGTCGAAGTGCAATCGCGCGCTGCGGCCGGTCCCGGTTTCGACATATTAGCAGGTTAGTTTGACAGTTCGGGCGGACTCTCAGTTGATCCTAGTAAATTATTGTTTAACAACGATGTTTCTCTCTCCAGGACGAGGCTGGCCCGCGTCTGGCCCGTGTCTTGGCCGACCGATAAAGTGGTCTGGGCGGATTCGTTTCGGAGCGAAGCTTGCATAGCCGAACAACTACAATCGGACGCACGCTGCCGCGCTCTGCGGTACATGGCGGGCTTGCGCCGACGCTTGTTGCGTTCCTGGGCGCCTGTTGTCTCATCCTGTCGGCATGCTCGCCGGGCGGCAATTACCCCTCGCTGTTTCCTGCCGTCCACGATACGCCACCGCCACGGTCCGAGACGCCGCTCGATTCCG